>CAYOVR010000085.1:0-5797 GCA_964407465.1 uncultured Candidatus Saccharibacteria bacterium | reverse complement strand
GATTCGACATATATAGTTTCAGATCAGTTAAGATTAAACATAGATACCTTAACGATTAAGATAGCTGGCAGCCATGGAACGGCCGGGCAGGTATTGGCAACTGACGGGTATCTGGCTAAATGGACAACAGTAGCAACATTATCGGACGGAGATAAGGGAGATATCACCCTTTCAAGTTCTGGAACCAATTGGCAAATTGACGCAGATGCCGTTGGGGCGAATGAGATTGCAGCCGGGGCCGTTGGAACTTCTGAACTTGCTACCAACGGGGTAGCGAATGCAGACTTTAGGCAGTCCGCAGGTTATAGCGTTGTAGGCCGTGCAGCTTCTTCAACTGGGGATGTGGCAGACATTACAGCCGGGGCGGACTTGGATGTATTGTATAGAGATGGTTCGACATTGACATGGGGAAAATTATATGGAGCATCAATAAGAGCTAATGAGGTAAGCTTAGGAAAATTACAACAAATAGCAGCCAATACATTTTTGGCAAATCCTACAACTGGCTTTGGTGACGTTGCGGAAGTTGCGTTATCAGCAAGTCAATTGGCTGGTAGGGGTTCGACTGGAAATATAGCAGCTATAACTTTAGGTCAAGGGCTTTCAATGTCTGGAACGACTTTAACTGGTGGTGTTTATGCGGGTTCCGGAAATATAAGCGATAATACCAAAGCCCAGGTATTAAGAACAAATGACTTTGCACTTGGATATTTTCAAAACTATCCTGCTTCTGTATTAGATGAAGATCGTGGAATTTGGATGGATGACGAAATGTACTTGTATGCAAATGATTCTACAAGCGGGGATTTTAGTAGAATCTATTCCGACAACGGTAGCTGGACAACTAAATCTAGCAATGGATCAACAGAAAGCTATGTACAAAATTCAAAAAATTATACACAGACTTATACGTCAGACGGTACGGATCAATCCCTTTTAAAAGTTGGATCAGATTCTATATATACTTATTCAGATAGGTACCGGTTTGAATCTGACAGTTTTAAAGTTGTCTTATCCGGTTCAGCAGGAACCAATGGACAGGTTTTAAAAAGTAATGGATCGGTACTTTATTGGGCAGCAGACAACGCTGGAGGCGGTTTATCAGATGCAGATTATGGGGATATTGTTGTAACTGGATCAGGATCAGTTTGGACAATTGACGCAAATTCAGTAACGAGTTCTAAAATTGCAGCGAATGAAGTTGCAGACGCAGACATTCGACAGAGTGCTGGCCTTTCGGTCTTGGGTCGTTCTGCAAATTCAACAGGAAACATTGCAGACATTACTGCAGGATCAGATAACTATGTTTTAAGACGTTCAGGCACTACATTAGGATTCGGCACGGTAGCAACTGGAGGTATTGCAGACAGCGCAATTACAGCAGTTAAGATTATTTCAAATGCAGTTGGAACCACAGCTCTTGCAACTGGATCGGTAACGGCTTTAAAATTAGGAGATTCAGCAGTAACAGAAGTTAAGTTGATAAGTAATTCAGTTGGTACAACGGCATTAAAAACAAGTGCCGTAAGTACTTTAAAAATTGCTGACAATGCCGTAACAGGTGCCAAAATCTCACTAGGATCAGACGCTCAAGGGGATGTTATGTATTACAACGGAACTGATTGGGCGAGACTTGCGCCTGGTACATCTGGCCAGTTTCTTAAGACCAATGGAGCTGCTTCAAATCCTGCTTGGGCAGACGCAGGGGCTTCTGTGTCGGATGGAGATAAAGGAGATATTACGGTAACAAGTTCAGGCGCAACCTGGACAATTGATAACGGAGTAGTTAACAGCGCACGGATAGCAGACAACACAATAGTTTCAGGGGATGTAAACGATGACTACATTATTTTGCAAGGTGGTAATACAATCGGCGAAAGTGTTGTAATAGGCTCAAATGATGCTAATACGGTTTCAATAGAATCAAATAACGTTGTAAGGGCAACTGTAACAGGTGGAGCTTCAACGGGTGGGGCGTGGTCAATGACTGATGTGACTAGCAAAACCAACACCATTGAAAACGTTCTAACATTAACATCTAATTCAACTGGAACGGCAGCCAATTTTTTTGGGACAGGTATTTTATTTCAAGGAGAAAGCTCCACAACAAATGCACAGGATATGGTGCAATTAAATTCTTTTTGGTCAAATGCAACCCATGCGAGCAGAGAGGCTGGTATGGCTATTTCCCTAGGCAATTCAGCAGGCGCACTTGAGCAAACGTTTAAATTTGACAGGGTTGCTGACCCAGAAGGGGTGTTCACGATTGGTTCAGGCGAAACAGCTGCCATATCAACAACTTCACTCGCATCATCTACAAATTACACTTTAAATATTAATGACGGCAATGGAGTATTAACGCATTACGCAATTAACTATTTTAGCGAACAAGCAGCCAGCCCATCAACGCCTTCAAGTGGCTATGCAACAATTTATCCTAAAACAGATGGGGCAACGTACGTTAAAAGCGATGCGGGTCTAGAAACCAATATCGCTGGTACTATTATTTCACCATCGCAATTAACATCAGATCAAGATAATTATAACCCTACTGGTTTTGCAGCTGCAAGGTTGATTTATATTGATAGTGACAATGGAATGAGGGCAATTACTTCAATGGCTATCGGATTAAATGGCGAAGAAAAAACATTTATAAACGATGGGACGTATCCAATTTATTTTCCAGCCGATCATCCTGATGGATCAAGTAATAATAGAATAAAATTTACAGAGGATATAATTTTAATGCCAAAGCGTTCAATAACATTTATAGCAGAAACTGGAAATAATAACTATTGGCACCCGATAAATTACTACCCGCAAAAATCTGGAAACATTATTCAAATGGAATTTATTCCAGGTGGTACGGCATCTTCTGATTATGGAGTTCAAACAGTTGTAAGTTCTGGAACAGGGGCGGCGTCAGCTAGCACGTCCGCAACAAGCACGATTCCGTTGGGAAACTACTCTTTGTCAACTGGAACAACTGCAACAGGTGGAAGTAATTTATATGTAACTAAAAATGGAGTCGCTCCATTTTATTATGGGGCTTCTCACTTGACGTTAACTCATTTGGTTTATATACCTACTCTTTCTAATGGTACAGATTCATTCACTGTTTATTCCCAGTTTACAGGATCGCCAAGCGGCGTAGGTTTTACATGGGCCAATTCAGCAGGAATAATATATTCACATGGCCTGAATGGTGGCAAATGGACAGGATATACAGCGGACGTTTCAACTACAAATAAAGTAAATTTAAATGTTGCGGTAGCAGCCAATACAAGTTATTTATTAAGAACCGAAATAGACAAATCAAGAACAGAGGTTAGATTTTACATAAATGATGTGTACGTAGGTCGCTCTACTTCTAATATACCAGCAGCAGGAACCGCTGGGGCTTCATGTGGAATAAAAAAGGGAGTTGGAACATCTGCAAGGACAGTATCGGTAGCAGACACATACATAAGGGCAGTAACGCCATAAAATAGACAAATGCTAAGTATCAAAGAAATATTAAACAAAATCCTAAGTCTATTAGATGCCTTTGAAAAAAAGGCCCAATTAGTAATATTTATTTTATTACTGACATCAGTAGTGGTACCATGGTTTATGTTTGATTATTTCAATGGACAATTAGAAGAATGCAAAAGAATGGGAAGCGACAATAATAAATCCTATGAAATTAAAATAGATTTATTAAGATCAGAGCTTTCAAAAACAAAAGAGGATTATGTTAATGAAGTACGAAATTGCAAAACCGAATTGATTGCCTTGATTAGAGAGGTTAAGTCAATTCAAAAAAATATAAACAAATGATAGCGGAATTTTTACTAACATCAAAAGCTAAAGTATTTGCAGGAATTATACTTGTATATTTTGCTTTGATTGCAACCGATAATATTTCACCAGTTCACAAAGCTGAAATCGAAAAACCAAAAACAGATACTTTAAAAACTATTAAATCAGATTCACTCAAAATGGATATTCGTAAAACCATAGAAGAAGCAAAGCGAGCGGTAACAGATTTAAAAAGAGCAACTAAAAAAACGTAAATCACTTTAAACACCTAAAAAATTATATCATGGAAAAAGTTATTTCAGTTTTGCAATTCATCTTAAAAATTGCAACAAACATTTCTGATCTTATTTTCAAATTGCCAGTATGGGTTATTAAGTTAATTCCAGGGGGCAAGAAACTATTAGAATCTCTTGAAGGTTATCGCACTGTTGCTGCTAACTTTTCAGTTGGAGTTATTGCATTTATGGAAGGCAAAGACTGGCTAGAAATAGGGGATTCTGTTTGCGCTTTTGTGAACATGGTTTTAGGAATTTTTAAACTTAATTACTTTTGCGATCCAAGCTGGTTTCCACAGTTGGCACTTATTTTAACTGCAATGATGAATTTAAGTTTAAGAAAACAAACCACATCAGAATTACCAAAGAATTTGAAATAATCAGGTCGTTCTCATATCGTTTAGGTAGCTAGTTAAAAGGACTGGCTACCATTTTTAAAAAGTATTTTATTCACCCTAAATATTTAGTAATGAAAAATGTTTTATTTGTTTTAACGCTTCTGTTTGCTGGCTTGTCGTTGTCAGCGCAGAATAGCCGTGTAGATAATAATGTGAATACACATTGTTATCACGACAACGACACATTGACCAATGCTGCCACTGTAACACAAACTTACAGCCAAGCATTAACTTACCCTTACAACTTTCAAATCAATGTTGTATCGGATTCGCTTTCAGGTTCAACAGCTGGAACCATGACCATTTATAATAAAGCTTATGGTCAAACAGAATGGGTACCGGTTGGATCTACTGTAACCATTAACGGAGGTTTGACATACACTGCCATTACTGGCAATGTTTTGTCAGGTTCTTTGAAAGCGGTTACGGTTGGAACTGGAACACAAAGCACACGTGTCGCAGTTGACATTTGTACCGTTCGGAAATCTCAATAAAGATTACCAGCTACTTTAGTTTTTTATAAACATGGGGGCATTCACCCAGCCCCCTGTTTTTTTACTTACAAAAAATAAACGACATGACTAATTCCGAAAAACTTATACTAACTTCAATTACCTATTTAGGCGTAAAAGAAAATCCAATCGGATGGGATGAAAACATTCAACGTTGGATAAAAGCCTCTTGCCAATCTTTAGGAATTGCCGATCCTATGGATGATTCTAGCTTTGCTTGGTGTGCCTGTTTTATTTCAAACATGCTAATTGAAGCTCAAATCTGGACACCAAATACAAAGCATATTGTTGCGGCACGTTCATTTTTAAAATCGTTACAACCTGTAACGGTTCCACTCTTAGGTGATCTTGTAATTTTAGAACGTGGCCCTGCCAATGGACATATTGGTATTTTCATTAATCAAACCAAAACTACTTACAAATTGCTATCTGGAAATTCAGGGGATAGCGTAAGTATAAATGATTTTCAAAAATCAAGAACACTAGGATTGCGTAGAATCTAAAACATGGAGATTCTAAACACCAGCTATTTAGAAAACATAAACTATCCGAGGTTAATGAGATTAAATAACCCTGGAGGTGTTTTGATTTCTAAAATTTCATGGACTGGAAAAATTACAAAGCCAAATCAAAAGACATACGAAAGTTTTGATCTTTATTCAAATGGCGTCCATGCAATGTTAGCAATCATAGCAAATTATTATCATTTAGAAAAGGCTAAAACAATTGAGAAATTAATTTATAGATACGCAAAGCCGGGTACAGAAATTACAGACTACATAAAACAAGTTTCCACTGGATCAGGATTTAG
>CAYOVR010000084.1:0-5822 GCA_964407465.1 uncultured Candidatus Saccharibacteria bacterium | reverse complement strand
ATTGAAGATGGCGCAGCGCACGTCGAACTCGCTCACCGGGTCGCCGACGAACCCCAGCGCCTGCACCGTCGCGGTTGCGCCCGGATCGGTGACGCCAATCGCCGCGAACGTGGCGAGCATCGTTTGCGTGTTGGCGTCTCCGACGTCGATCCCTTCGGCGTCCTTCAGCCACCGGATCGCGCGCGCGATGCCGCCGTGCGCGGCGAACAGCGGATGCTCGGCCGGCAGCGTCATGGCTGCGAATCCCTCGATCGCGGACAGGAACTTACCGCCCGCTGCCGGCCCCAGGGCCGCGAGGATTCCGCGCTCGCTGATCTGCCGCGGCTGCAGCCGCTTCCTTCCCGCCGACAACGCACCAGCGATCGCCGCCGAGCTTGGCAGCAGCGCGTAGATGGCGTGGTCCGCAATGATCGCGGCCCGTATTTCGTCATGCGTCATGCGTCACCTCGTACGGATCATCGCGGGCAATGTGCCCCGCGTACCACAATTTATCGACAGCAGCGCGCACGAGCTCTTCCTTCGGGCGCTTCGGCTCGTAGTGAATCCAGCGCCCAAACCTCGGGTGCATGACCATCCAATGCAGCCCCCAGATGTGCTGACTCGGGCGCGTCGTCCAGCGTGGATAGTCTAGGCATCGGCGCTTGTTCTTGAGCCAGTACGGCCACGCACGAAAGAAGAAAAACCACGCCGCCCAGATGAAACAGTTTGAACGGCGCGGACGACGCACTTGTCACAGCGCGACCGAGTACGACGACACGCGGTGCGTACCGTTGGAGCTGTACGCCTCCTCGACGATGTTCGACACCATGCAACCCTCGGCCGCTTGGCCGGTGATGTCGATCGCCGCGCCGCCGGCGGTGGCCGCCACCTGGAAGTAGTCCGGGTCGCCGGCGGTGACGCCCACCACGAAGTAGGTCGTCCCGGCCGTCAGCCCGGTCGGCGCGGCGGCGCCGTAGAACGTGATCTTCTGGTCAGCCGCCCAGCCGTGGCCTTCGCAGTAGACGCGGTTGTTGGCGAGGTCGACCTGGAACGACTTCGCGCCGGTCGAGCCGTTGGGCTGCATCCCGCGGAACGTGTCGCCCGCCGTGCCGCCCCAGGCGCCCAGCCACTTGATCGTCGCCGGAGCGGTGATCGCGATGTCGATGGCGGCCGTAGTGGCCTTCGACCCGGACGACGCAGCAGCCCACGCGCCGGCAGTCTTGGTGCCGTGCAGGCTCGCGCCGGAGGCCGAGTAGTCGGTGTGAGCCGACAGGTAGCAGCGGTCGGTGCCGGTGCCTGTCGGGAACAAAGCGTCGAGCGCGACGCCTTTTGCTGCATCGGTGAGAAACATGGGTTACTCCATAGCGTGCAGATAGCCGAGAACGTTCCCGGCGAAAGTCGCTCGCGCCAGCGCATCCGCGAACGCAGGATCTTGCCTATCCAACAGCACCGCCAGCCGCGCCTCGAGCTCGTCGGCATCGGCCGACGCGCGGATCGCGCTGCGCAACTCGGCCAGCGACAGCGGCAGCCCGAGATCGGGCGCCAGGCGCGCGACCTCGCCCTCGATCACTTGCTGCTGCGGGGTGAACGTCGGCGCGGCCAGGGCGGCCAGTTGCGGCTTGGCGGGCGCACCTTCGACCGGCGGCGCGTCGACGGGCGCAATTTCCACGTCGACCAAGTCTTCGTCGACGTAGTCGTAGCGATCGGTGAAATAGCTGCGAGACAACTTTAGGCCGGACGCCGTAAGCGCCGGCTGTGCTGTTGCATCGCGCTCCGCGCGCGGCATTTCCAGCCCAACATCGTCCTGCATAACGAACTGCGGCACGGTGCCGGGAAAGCCATTCAAGCCCCACAACGCATCGACGACACGCTGCACGGTTTGGCTCACCATGCGGATGTCGGCGCGGCGCTTGTCGTCTCTGACCACGTCGTGCACCTTGGCTGCGGCGTAGCTGCCACTCTTGCCGACATCACTGGTCAGCGTCTGCCCGAGCACGACGCGCTGCACGACGCGATCCAGCGCCGATTCCAGCCGCTCGAACTCGCCGGGGGTCGACCCCGTGATGGTGGTGACGGCCTCGTCCGGCGACGTCGGCTGCCAGCCCACCGTGCGCGTCACGCCTTGCGCCTGCATGGCGGCCACGAACTGGTCGTAGTTCGCCACCTTGCCGATGACGATCGGGGCGCCGAAGGTCTCCAGGAAGTTGAGCCACAGCTGCCACCCCTGCAGGCGCCACGACACCGGCCAGTACAGCACCGACAGCAGCGCCTCGCCGTAGGGGTTGCGGTACGACGGATTGCGCGCGGTCAAGAAGAACTTGCGCGGGTCGCATTCGATGCCGGTGGCGCCGCCCTCGCCCGTCTCCGGGAAGTAGCGCAACTCGCCCGTCGGCAGCGGCCGGAACCATTCGAACGGCGGTTCGTGCACGGCGTCGATGCCGATCCGCCCGCCGCGCTTGGCGTACACCACCTCGACGACCGAGTACCCGTAGAGCGTCGCCTGCCACGCGGCAGCGACCAGTTGCGGCATGCGCGGCAGCAGCTCGGCGTGCAGTAACTTCTCGGCCCGCGACGAACCCGGCTCCAGGCGCCACGGCGTGGCCAGCACGGCCTCGCGGCGGGTGTCTACTGCCTGCGACACCTCGGCGTCACGCAGCAGTTGGCGCAGATCGGCCCGGGTGCGCCCGGTGCGTTTGAGCACCTCGTCGGGGTCCGGCACGCCGGCCATCCACTCGAACAGGCGATAGACCGCTGTCTGCCGGTAGAGCGGCTGCGACACCGGCGCCGCCGGCGCAGGCCGGAAGCGGGCCATGAAGCGATCGAACAACCTCACATGGACTCCTTTGCCGCCTGCTCTACGATGCGCCGCACGTGCCGCTCCGATAGCGTGGTGACGATGCGGTAGCGCCGCGCCACCGCAGCCGGCGACTCTCCGGCCCGCACCAGCGCCGCAATCTCGGCGTTGCGCCGCTCGCGCGCCTCATCGGCGTTGCGCGGAACGTAGACCGTCTCGCCCACAAACCGGGCCCGCAAGCGGCTGGCAGCCTCTTCGCCGATCGTATGCACCAGATTGACGTAGGATGCCGCGCTGCGCCGCTTGGGGAAATGGACGTCCGTCCCCGCGAATATCGCGAGAAAGCGCAGCATCAGCCGGTCGCCGATCAGGGTCTCGATCTCGTCTAGGATCACAGCGCCGCCTGGTTGAGGCGGGAGAGCCCGCCTTTGGTGTAGTTGGGGGTGGCGTGGGCGTACATCAGCCCGTGCCACGCAATGGCTAGACTCATGACCATGTCGTCGTGTTGTCCCTGCGGAGCGCCGTAGCGGATGGCGCCCGACGGCATGCGCTCCTGATCGAACGCCATCAGCTCCTCGATCAGCGCCTTGTCCGACGGGATGGTGATCTCGCCGCGCTCGAAGGCGATGGCCAACGCCTCGATGATCCCGGCCTTGCTGGCGCTGGTGGTCTGAAAGCCCCGGATCGGCAGCCCGTCGCGGCGCAGCTGCTCGATCAGCGGCTCGCCCATGCTGTTCGACTCGGCCATGATCGGCGCCCGGGCGAAGCGGGCGTGCAGGGCTTTCAGCCGAGCGAGCTGGAAGGCGTATTCGATCTTGTTGAAGCGATCGACGGCGACGACACGCTTCTCGCGGGCGTCGAGCACGGTGATGACGGTGAAGTCGTTGTGCCGCCCCCAGTCCACGCCGATCACGTAGGCCCGGCCGTCGCCGGGGTCGAATTCGAACGGGTAGGCGTCGGCAGCGATGCAGGCGGTGACGTTGCGGAACACGCCGCCGCCGTCCTCCAGGAAGATGGCCTCGTACTCCTGGGCGAAGACGCGCTCGGGCAGGCTGCGCCGGGCGGCCTCGATCTCGTCGGCCGCAATGTACGGGTTGGCCGCCGTCGGCGCGTGATGGTGCGCCCACTCCTCGTCAACGCCCGGCCGCAGGGTCAACTGGTAGAAGAAGTTGCGCCCTTTGGGAGTGGAGAAGAACCACGCCCCGCCGCGGTAGTCGGTGAGCGTCGGGCGGATCGCCGCGGTCCACACTTGCTCGAGCCGGCGCGCCATCGCCGCCTCGTCGACGATGACCAGGCCGTACTTGCGCCCGCGCCCGGCATCGTCGTCGTCCAGCGTCCAGAAGTCGAGCGCGCCGCCGTTGGCCATCTCCAACCGATGCTGCTGCGCATCACTGCGCACGATGAGCCCCTGCGCACCGTAGGCAGCCTTGGCCGCCCGCCAGGCCTCGTCCAGCAGTTTGTACGTGGGAGCGAACCAGCCGACATCGTAGCGCTGCGCAATGCCCTGCAAACAGCCAGGCCAGCCCAGCGCCGTGAACGTCAGGGCCATCGCCGTCTTGCCGAACCGGCGCCCGCAGGCGGCACTGTTGAACCGCCGCGCGGTCCGCAGAATCTCGATCTGGCCGGCGTGGTACGTCAACTTCCATCCGGCCGGCGGAACAGGTCGGCGAAGAACTTGGCCGGGTCCAGCTGCGCATTGACCTGTGCCTGCACCTCCGCCTTCAATTCCTGCGGCACCAGGCGGCCCAGCAGCGACATGAACGCCGCCGGGTTGGCCTTGGCCTGCTGGGCGAGGTACTTCTGCCCGCCGACGTCGTCCAGGGCGCCCAGGATCACGTCCTTGAGCACCTTGGTCATCTTGTTGGGGGTGCCCTTTGCGCGGCCTCCGCGCCGCTCTCCAGGCTTCGCTCCGCGGGGCATGGCTACCCTCAGCCTACTTCAGTAGTTGCCGGCATTCTGCGCCTTCCTTTCCTGCTCGAACTCCCACGCCGCCTCGCACTCCCGCCCGCACCAACGCCGCCCGGCGGGCAGGCCCGCGTCGCAGTACAGGCAGGTGCCGGTCGCCTCCGGCCCGGCGGGCTTGCGCGCCCGCAGCGCCTCGGCGAGCTCGTGCTCGATCTCGCTGTCGGCGCGGTCAATCAGGTCAGTCGCCATCGCGCCCCCACGCCAGCCAGCAGACAAAGAACACCAGGGCCCACACGCCCGCTTGCCCCAGGAATTCAGCCATCGCCTTGCTCCATGACTTCGATCAGCCGGTCCAGGTAATGCCGGGCCTTCTTGACGTCCTGCAAGCGGTCGCCCTTGTCCCTGGCTAGGTACTTAATCGCGCAGCCCGTGAGGTAGCCCACGAACTGGTCGTGCGTCATCCACGCCTGCATCGCGTCCCACGGCTGCACGGCCAGCGTCCGGTAATGCTCCCCGCCCACCTGGACGTCGAGCGCGCCGCTCATGCCTTCCCCCGCGCCGGCGGCGTCCGCCTCGCCCGGCAGAAGACGCAGATCCACTTCCGCCGCGGCGACGGATGCGGAGTCATCTGCTCGGGCCGGCGTTCCTGGCCGCAGCAGGTGCAGAAGGAGGGCGGAGAATCTGAAACCTGCATCAGTTTCATTTTTCCATCGTCACTTGGGACAACCTGGACATCCGCCCGGCGGGACAAGCCGGGCCCCTACTCCGTAGGGGGCCGCGGCGTATGTCCCGTTTGTCCGGGGGCGGACAAACCGGACATGTCCCGTTTGTCCGGTTTGTCCATCACTTTCTATCATTTGTCTTTCCACAAATACCCGCCGGCCGAGCCTATTTTTCCTGCCCGATACAGGTCATCGACGGCCCGCTGGAAGCGCTTCCGACGGGTGTCGGTCGATGTTTCTGGATCAGAACAGGTCGGGTCGATCAGGTAGAAACGCGACCGCCACTGCTCGACCCTAACCCCCTGCTTGCCAGGCGGGATTACTGAGGTCGAGGGGAGCAGCTTCGCGTGATCGGCGAGAACTTGGTTGAGTGAGTCGGTGGCTAGTTGCTGGGATGCGGTAGGTCGTTTGTTCGATTGCTC
>CAYOVR010000083.1:0-5883 GCA_964407465.1 uncultured Candidatus Saccharibacteria bacterium | reverse complement strand
TTGCTGCCTTTTTGGCAACCTTTCGCTTTGCAGTTCTCTTTTTTGCTGCCATGTGTGCTAGTCTCCATGAAGCATCGCTATTTTACCGATACTTCAAATTATTTTTCTACTGCTCACATAAGTGAGGGAGTAGATACAGAAAGGAATTTGTTTTTCTTGAGTTTCTAGTTTTGTATTCGTTTCAACAGTGCTGTTTGTAAATTTTCCGCGTGAAAATTTATCTACAATAATTATATGTCATTGCAGAATATAGTCAAGTGTTTTTGTTGATAATTGTGCACAACTTTTTTCTTCAATCTTTTGTTGCAAGTTTATTTATTTCAGTTCGAATGCGCGAATCAGAAAGTTGTTCTAACAAGTGCATGTTCTTTGTTAATGCAGATGCTGTTTTAGCATCAAGTTTAAAGTTGAGTTGTAACATGAATCGATATGCACGCACTATGCGCAAGGGATCTTCTTTGATTCGTTTTGCGGGGTTACCGATAAACTTAATGAGTTTCTTTTTGATATCAACTGTTCCTTTGTTGTAATCGTAAACAATGTTAGTTTTAGGCTTAAAATATAGCGAATTCATCGAAAAATCGCGTCGTTTGCTATCTGCTTTGGGGCTGGAAATAAAGGTTACTCCCGGATATCTAGAGGCCGTAGCGATGTCTTTGCGTAAGGTGGCGATCTCTACATCCAATCCCCATAGTTTTGCAATGATAATTCCGTAGCGTTTGTGCTGTTCATCTGTTTTGATACCATGTTTTTGTAACAGAGCAATGACTTGTTGTGGTTTGGCGGACGTTGCAAAATCAAAATCGGTTAGTTCTTTATGCAATAGCATATCGCGAATTGTGCCACCAACAATAAAACTTTGTGAAAAGTTTTCCACAAGTATTTCGTAGACTTTGTACGCTTGTTTCTCTTTTTTTTCGGTAAATTTGTAAGAAAATTTCATACTGTTATCATAAAGTAAAACAAAAAGTTTGTGAATATATCACAAACTTTTTTTATTCATGCAATACACCTTCACTTGTAATTGGTTTACGCGAGTGATGCGTGCGTCGGCGAATGGTGCGAAGTTTCGACAGACTAATTTCTAGTGTGGCCGCAGCTTTAGCATATTCTTCGTCAGAAAGATTGCTTTGGGTTAGTAATTCTTCAGCGCGTTTCTTGGCTGCGTGAGCGTGAGTTTCATCTAGTTTGTGGCTGTGTTCTGCTTCATCGGCCAGGACAGTAACTTTACTCCCAGGTTCGACATGAACAAACCCACCAGCCACGTGAATTTCTTGTGTCCCCTTGTCGGTTTTAATGACCATTTCTCCAGGATGGAGAACGGCGACAAGCGGGGTGTGCCCGGGGAGTATCGTAATATGACCTTCTGCGGTCATAATCGAGATTGACTTGGCTTCGAGCTGAAGTCCCGTGCCACCCGGAGTTACTAATTGTAGTTTCAATAGTTCAATTATATAGAGTTATGAGTTGGTAACTTGATCGATAGTAACCTTCATGTAGAAAGCTTGTTCCTGTAAGTGATCGAGTTCACCATCTAAAATTTGCTTGAAGCCTTTAACAGTTTCAGCGATTGGCACGTATTGTCCAGGTGAACCAGTAAAGATTTCAGCAACGAAGAATGGCTGAGACAAGTATCGTTGAATTTTACGAGCACGGGCGACTATAACTTTGTCTTCTTCGGGAAGTTCTTCAATACCCAAGATGGCAATGATATCTTGAAGATCACGATAGCGTTGCAAAGTTTTCTGTACACCACGAGCCACAGCGTAATGTTCTTCACCAACGATTCCTGGATCTAAAATAGTTGAAGTTGAATCGAGTGGATCCACCGCTGGATAAATACCAAGTTCAGACAAAGCACGTGACAACACAACTGTGGAGTCCAAGTGAGCGAATGTGTTAGCTGGAGCAGGGTCGGTTAAGTCATCAGCTGGCACATAAACGGCCTGTACGGACGTAATAGAGCCCTCTGTAGTCGATGTAATACGTTCTTGGAGTTCACCCATTTCAGTCGCAAGTGTTGGTTGATAACCTACAGCCGATGGAATACGTCCCAAAAGCGCGGAAACTTCACTTCCAGCTTGAGTAAATCGGAAAATGTTGTCGACGAAAAGTAATACGTCTTGTTTTTCTTCATCACGGAAATATTCGGCCATTGAAAGCGCGGACAAAGCGACGCGAGCACGAGCACCAGGTGGTTCGTTCATCTGACCGAAGACCATAGCGAGCTTGTCGATAACTTTTGATTCTTTCATTTCATGGTAAAGGTCATTTCCTTCACGAGTACGTTCACCAACACCAGCGAACACGGACACACCACCATGAGCTTTAGCAATATTGTTAATCAACTCTTGGATGATAACGGTCTTACCTACACCAGCACCACCGAACAAACCGACTTTACCACCTTTAAGGATGGGACAGATAAGGTCGATAACTTTGATACCAGTTTCAAGAATTTCGCTCTTAGTAGACTGGTCAACTAACTTTGGTGAGGGACGATGAATTTCATAAGTCTTAGGAGTTTTCGGTGCAGGAAGTCCATCGATTGGTTGACCGAGAACATCAAACATGCGACCGAGTACATCTTTACCAACTGGAACAGAAATACCTTCGCCAGTGTTGATAACTTCCATGCCGCGCTTAATACCGTCACTGCTAGACATAGCAATGGTGCGAGCGATGTTACCTGGGAGCTGCTGCTGAACTTCTAGAACTAAAGCGTCTTGTTTCTCACGTTCAATGCGGAGCGCGGAGTAAACAGCAGGAAGTTCATTATCAAAATGAACGTCGATCACTGGTCCGATAACCTGTGAGACTGTCCCTCTATCAGTCTGGGCAGTTTGGGTGGTTTGTGGTTGTGGAGTATGTTTTGCCATAAAGTTGATTCCGGTTACCGGGGTGTTAATAGTTTAAGGGCTTCTTGTTTTGCTTCTGCAAGTTCTTCTTCAGAAAATTCTTTTCCCTCTGCTTGCGCAAAGCGGATAATTGCATTTGGTCCAACCAGATCGGCGAGCTTATTATCGTACTCATCTATAACATTAAAGATTTCATGAGGAGGATAAGGGTCTTCGCTATCAGTGAGTGATTTTTCCAGTTGCTTTGACTTGTAGAGAAAATGGTCTTCCAAAATATCTTCTCCAAACATATTTGCCATAAACTTTCTCATGAGGATACCACAGTATATCGGTTGAAACTCTGGATCCTGTTCGCCAGATTCCCTGGAAAATGGTTTGTCTTCTCTCATATTAACGACCCTCCAAAGCTATTTTACCGGCCGTGATTTCCGAAAGCTCGGTAGTAATCTTATTTTGTCGTAATTGGTTGAACGTCAGGGTTAAGTCGTCTATGAGATCTCCGGCTGCTTCTGTCGCGTTTTTCATCATGACCATACGAGCAGAGTGTTCGGATGCGTCACTTTCGAGAATTGCTTGATAGATTTGGCTTTCGATGATTCGTGGAATGAGGTAGTTCTGAACAGTTTCAGGGTCTGGTTCGTAGAGTTCGCTAGTTTCTGTGTGCTCGTGACCGTTCGGTATCGAAAATGGCAGAACTGTTTTAACTGTAGCTGTTTGACTGAGAGTTGAAACGAAGTGACTGTAGACAATAACTATTTCTCGATACTCCCCGCTTCGATACAAGTTGGTAACAAGTTTGGCTAACGGATAAATATCTTCAATTGGTATTGTCGTATCAAGTTTTGGGAATTGAGCTTGAACGTCGTATTTACTTCTAGTGGCAAACTCAGCGGCTTTTCGTCCCATGACCACCAGCTCGCTAATAACTTCTGGTTTGGCCGAAGTGTATTCTTTGAGCTTGAGAAGTAAGTTGTTGTTGAATCCACCGACTAAACCACGGTTTGTGGATATGACAATAACTCCAACCTTGGAAGCTTTAGGAAAATGTTGTAAAAGCTTGTTGGTTGAACGGGCTTGCGAGCTAACAGTGCGAATTAAATCGCCTGCAAGTTCAGCGTATGAACGACTGGCGAGCGTAGCGTTCTGCGCTTTGCGCATCTTAGCTGCGGACACCATCTGCATAGCACGCGTAATCTTCTTCGTGCTTTTTACAGACTTGAGTCGTCGAGTTATTTCTTGAGTACTAGGCATGGATTAGGCGGTATAGGTTTGCTTAAAGTTTTCGATATGCTGTCTTAACTGCTTGTCGGTGTCTTCGCTAATGTCTTTGTCTTTCTTGATAGATTTGAGAGTCTCTTTACCTTGGACTTCCATGTAAGCGCGAAGTTTTTGTTCAAAGTCTTGGACGTTCTCAACAGCGATATCATTTAGATATTCATTGTTGATGGCGAATAGAATAACGACTTGCTGTTCCAAAATAACTGGAGCGTACTGCTTTTGCTTAAGTGCTTCAGTAAGACGGCGACCTGTTTCAAGTTGTTTGCGAGTAACTTCATCAAGATCTGATCCGAACTGAGCAAACGCTTCAAGTTCGCGGAACTGAGCTAAGTCGAGCTTTAGCTTACCAGCTACTTTCTTCATGGCTTTGGTTTGCGCAGAACTTCCGACACGAGACACAGAGTTACCGACGTTTACAGCAGGACGAACACCTTTATAGAACAAATCGCTTTCAAGGAAAATTTGTCCGTCTGTAATAGAGATAACGTTGGTCGGAATGTATGCGGAAATATCACCAGCTTGAGTTTCGATGATTGGAAGAGCGGTCATGCTACCACCACCGAAGTCTGGGTTGAGTTTAGCGGCACGTTCAAGTAAACGAGAATGTAGATAGAAAACATCACCAGGATAGGCTTCACGACCTGGAGGACGGCGGAGAAGCAAAGAAATTTCGCGGTAGGCTACAGCTTGCTTGGAAAGATCATCATAAACGATCAACACGTCTTTGCCTTGATCCATGAAATATTCACCCATGGCACAACCGGAGTAAGGAGAGATATATTGTAGAGCTGCTGGTTCGCTAGCAGCAGCAGAAACCACGATCGTGTATTCCATAGCGCCACGAGCTTCTAAGTCAGCCACGATTTTAGCAACTTTGCTTTCTTTCTGACCAATCGCGACATAAATACAAATCATGTCCTGACCTTTTTGGTTCAAAATAGTGTCGATGGCAACAGCGGTTTTACCAGTTTGGCGATCACCGATGATAAGTTCACGTTGACCACGACCGATTGGAATAAGAGCATCAATCGCTTTAATACCAGTTTGTACTGGTTGTTTTACAGATTGACGAGTAATAACCCCAGGAGCGATTTTTTCGACTGGATAAGCTTTGTCGCTAACAATTTCACCTTTACCATCCTTTGGTTTGCCGAGAGCATCAACAACGCGGCCGATTAGAGCTTCGCCGACTGGTACAGAAAGAATCTTGCCAGTAGAGCGAACAACGTCACCCTGGCGAACTTTGTAAAAGTCTCCGAGAATAACGCTACCAACGACGTGCTCTTCAAGGTTTAAGGCGACACCAAAAATATCGTTGCCGAAATCAAGCATTTCCATGCTGGCGACATCGGTCAGTCCAGAAATACGAGCGATACCGTCACCGACTTCTAAGACGATGCCGATTTTTTCTGGTTTAGCTTCGGCGTTAAAGCCGGTAAGCTGCGTTTTAAGTTGTTTGATGATTGCTTCAGAATTTATCATGGCTGTGTCTTAATTATTTGGAAAGGGTTCGCTTTAAGTTTTCAAGTTTAGTTTTGATGCTAGCGTCGAGTTGAGTGTCTCCGACTCGGACAACTACTCCGCCGATTATCTTATCATCTTCTTTCTGAGTGACGTTGACTTTGGTTCCAGCCAGCTTGTTTAATCCTTCGACCATGTTCTTATCTATCTTTACTGGACCGGCTGTAGTAACCGTGGCTTCGACAATCCCTTCCGCTTCGCGGTGGAGCTGATCGACGCCGACCGC
>CAYOVR010000082.1:0-5912 GCA_964407465.1 uncultured Candidatus Saccharibacteria bacterium | reverse complement strand
ATCGCCAACAACCAAGAAGTACTGAGCAAACCCCATACGATCAATAACGCCAAGCTCATAAGTAGCTCTAGCTTTGACCTCGGGCGGTAGTGGGTCTCCATATTTATCTTTAAGTCCTTCCCAAGCTAAGTCGTTTAAAAACTCGATAGGTGTTTTTTCTTTTGGTACGTCGGGGAACTGAGGGAAGTGTAGCTCGCCGAAAGATAGGTCTATGTCGACCATGTCTGCAACTTCACAGCTATTAGTGAGCCACTCCTCCTCGAAGTTCTTTGCCATCTCATCAAATGTCTTGAGATAGAACTCTGGACCAGGGAATCTAAATCGATTCTCGTCATTAATGGTAGCCTTTGTACCTGCGGCCAACATGATATCGTGACCTACGTGATCGTACTGCTCCACATAGTGGCAGTCTCCAGTGGCTATAACTTTTGCGCCAAGAGTTTTGGCTATAGCTAGGGTCTGCTCTTTAACATCTCTCTGTTCATCGAGTCCATGATCCTGAATCTCAATGAAGAAGTTTTCTTTCCCTACTATATCCTGCATAACAGATGCGTGGGCTAAGGCGCTTTCGTAGTCGCCTCTCATGAGGGCCTGTTGTACTGCACCACCGAGACATCCAGAAAGGATGATAAGCCCTTCCGAGTGTTCGTCTAGGAGGTCATAGTCAATACGTGGCTTTACGTAGTATCCCTCTAGATACGCACGTGAAGAAAGCTTGATGAGATTATTGGACCCGGTCTTATTCTTAGCGTGAACGGTCAGATGGTATGGACCTCTCTGCTCCCACTCGTTGGTAGCCTTACCGGCTCTCTCTTCCTCGTCTCTATCAAAGCGAGACTTACGAGCCTGGTACATCTCTATACCGAGGATAGGCTTAACACCATAGCTCTTGCAGGTCTCATAGAAGTCCATCCAACCATGGATATTCCCATGCTCGGTAATACCAATGGCTCCCATGTTCTCTCGTTGAACCTTTTGGGCATAGACTTCGTACTTGCCGTACCCGTCTAGAAATGAAAACACTCCATGTGTATGGAGGTTGACATAGTTTTTCATTAATCATCCTTAGGACGTTGGAACTCATTAAACTTCTGAATAAAGCTTTCAAATCTTATGAAAGCCTCTTGCTCGCTATCTTCATCGAACTGCCAAGACTCTGTGCCATCACCGAGTAACTGCCACCCTATGGGAGCGTCGCCCTCCTTGTATGGCTCCCTATATTCCAGGCTTAAAGCAAAGCCTCTCGGATGAAAGAGGTACTTATTGATTGCCCATAGTACACCAGTACCTCTTAGGTCTTCAAATCGTAGGGTCTTTCTTTCTTCGCTCACGGATCTATTCCTATCGTTCCGCCGTCGGTGCGGCGCTTGTCTACACTATACCATCCTGAACCCTTGAGTACTGTGCCACCAAAATTATACACACGCTTAAGCGTGCCGTTACAGGGTATGTTTTGGATGTACAATTCGCAAGGACTACCTTCTAAGCCAATCTCTGGCAGGTCTATATGTAGGTTGCATGATTGACACTTATAGGTGTACACCGGCATGGTTCACTCACCTTTTGATTGTGGCGGAATCTTACGTGTGTACCGAGCCTTGAACTTAGCAATACGCTCTGGTGTTGGGTTCATTAGAACCTGAACAACACCACCACAATACTTGCACGGAGGATTAGTGAACTGGGTTCTCTCCATGTACTTGGATGGCTGCTCATTGGAACACTCCACACAAAAGCCGGTGTAATTTGCCATTTGTTTCATTAGTTATCCCTCTTTATTCTATAGGCAAACCGTATTGGTGACGGTTTGGATTCTTCTTCTGTTTCTATGTAGGCATCTCCGACCTTAACCATACGCTTGCGTGGCTCTAGCTTGCAATCCACACAGCCAACCCCAGCCTCATTAGCTCGCTGGCATGAGTATGGCCTGCCACCTATATCCATCTCTCGTCTACGAACCCAGTCTTCTATGTGGGCATTGGACTTCTCGAAGTTATAGTCGTCACAGTTGGCTAGTATGGAGTGAAGATACTCAATAGATTCTTGTGTGTAGCTGAGAATTGAACAAAGAAAGAGTCGCTCCTCATGCTCTAGGTTGTGGGTCTCTTCGGCTTTCTTCCAGAGTCTCAGAATAGAGGGGCATCCTTCAAATAGTCGGACAGGATCGAACTCTCTTTCTCCTGTCCATTTCTTACTGGACGACCCATGACTAACGAACCTCTCTAGAAGGTCAGCGTATGAGTATTCCTTACGCTGCTTAGATGCTTCTAGTTCATAAATCTGATTACGATACCATTCATTCCCGTGAGAACTAAACACCTGTTCAGGTACTTCCTCTAGGTTAGGAGTAGCTGACAAGTCTACGATGTGACTAGCGTCTTGATTGAGATCGTCACAGGAGATCTCTCTTTTATACCTACCAGACTTCTGGTGAATAGAGTTAGGGAGTCTCCACATTCTACGGCTCTCCCACACGGCTGTATCAGCCGTAGTGAGTGCCAGTTCTTCTTGGAGTCTTGATCCTATGTGACGGAAGATCTGCGGGAGATCATTACTTGGTGTGATGCCAAGGGCAACAGCTTCGATCTCTATGTGGAACCCTTTGAGTCCAGTATAGTAGATGCGAATAGCTTGCTCTGGCACTATGCCGGTGAAGTAATCGACTACCTTTCTGGCATCTGCTAGAACCTCGCTAGGATCGTCTGAGTCGAGGTCAAGATAGAAGGACGCAAGCCTTGATGTAGTTGATAGATCCTTCTCGTTGTAAGCAAAGACAGAAGAGTAAAGCCCTGTGTTCTTATACTTAGTGGTTAAGGCTTGTACTTCATCCCATTCAAAATACTTTGGAGTAGCCGGACCAGCAAGCAGTCGTGAGACCTTCTTGCCGTCCCAGTATGCGAACTCGAAATACTTCCAGTTATTGATGTACTTCGACCTGTCGTCAGGTAGTCTCATAGTTCAACTACCCCTTCCTGTATATCATTGTCGGTTAAATCCATGAGGACAACTGGGGTCAATCCCCACTCCTCGAGATGTGCACGGTAGTATAGCATCTCATTGACAATGAAATCTATATGGGTCATAGCCCAATGACGCTTTTTTAATCTATCATTTTGATCTACGGAGATAGTCGAGGTACCCCCTTGCGAGCTGTCTCCATGGGCCGGATACTGTACATTGGTTGCAGTTAAAGACATAGTTAATATGGTTGTCGTATATTTGGGAGACTCTAACCATTAGGTCTCCTCCGCACTTACAGATAACACCGCTTCTCCAGGGTTTATATGCCCCATCTTGTGATGTCAATATGTTCTCCGTCTATGATTGTATGTAGGTTTGTTGCGATTAGGTCTGCCATATGCAGGATCATTTCCATTGATGTCAGTGGGTAGGTCTCAGGAATGGGAGACCACTGCCCAAGGTGACACCGTACGATTCGCAATATGGCATGTACACAGTCTTCGTCGACTGACATAACCGATGAGCCAGACTCTTGAGAAAACATCTGATCCATCCTGGTCACCTTCTTAACGAAGGCATCCACAGTATAGGGGTACATTGGATCAAAATCAAATCCGTCATCCCTATTCCCCACAGCCTTAGTAATATCATGAATCAAGGCAGCCGCGATGATTATGTCTTGGTCTATCTCTTCCATGACGTTTGCTTCGCATAGCAACTTGGCAATACGAACTACCCTCTTTGTATGGATAACCATACCACCATGGCCGTGTTCGTCTGGCGGATTTTGATCAACATCCCACGAGGCTCCAGAGACCCAGAAGTTATCAGCGTACAACAGTAAGGAGCGTACAAAGCTACGGATGCTGATATCACTGATGAGATTAATCTCATCCGACAATACGTATAGCTTTGCATCCTCCTCGGTTCGTCTACGAGCATTCTCTTCTGTGATTGTATCTATAAGTTTCTTGCTCATGAGTTTTCCCGGGTATGAGTGTACGCCATATACATTGTCTCCACAGCCTCTTCCATCAGTTGGTGCGGCGTCAGCCCTTGATAGTGAGCTAACTGCTGGATCTTCTTGCTGACTTCATCGCCAAACAAAAACCCAAGTCTCACGTGGCTCTGAGGAGACTCTGTACTTTTTCTTTCTTCCATTTCAAATCTTCCTTTGTCACGACCCACTTACTGCAAGGAGTCTGATATGGACACATACTACAGAAACTATTCTTATGCCTACGAGGTATATTTACTACTGCTTCCGCCATATCATAGGCGAGATATTCTACTTCGTAGATGTCCTCTTCTGTTATAGTAACCTCTTCTGTCTTACCTGGTAGTCTAACCTTATAGAAGTTGGCATGGTGACCGTGACCATATCTGTTGTCGAACGCCATCTTGAATAGGGGGAGGTCAAGATCACTTGGAACTCTAGAAGCATTGTTGTCTTTAAAGTCCCACTTAATAACATCTATCTGCTTCGTTCTAGCGTTGCGAAGAACTACATCAAACTCTCCACCAATACGTATGTCTGCACTGAGCTGGAATGCGTATGGCTCGCCAATAATGAATGGATCTCTTTCGTCATTGGCATAGTCGTCCCAAAATTGTCTTAGCACAGTTGATGCCATGGCCGCATAGTTAGTGACGCTTGGCGACTTAACCGGATTCTCTGCCGAGATGATATCAGAGATACTAGCTGTCTTGCCAAACCATAGCTTGTCCCATCTCTTTAACAACGACCCGTAGGACACAATGATTCCCGACTGTTGCTTATAGAAGAAGTAGCCAAACACTTTAAGCAGTGTGTTCTCATATCTTTGTCTTAGCACGTCGGCTTTCTTGTGTACGCCAGCCAGCTCGTCTGCTTTACGAAAGGCGTACAGTCTAGGGCACAGACGGTAGTCTTTCATCTCTTCTGAAGTAATAGTTATCATGTATTAAAATCTCCTAGTCCTAATGCGTCTATAGCCAGTGTCGTATCGGCATTGCCGTATATAGCATCAGGATCGTCTAGTTCGTCCCAATCCTCATATGACTTAGTCTCATCATTATACCTCAACAATGGAGGGTCCTGCATGAAAACCTTGCCTGTAATTCTGTTCTTCGGTATTTGCAGCTGGATCACCTTGTCCATTGTAAGGCTATCATCTCCAGAAACCAACTGTTTTTCTGTAAGGAATGTCACCACTGAACACTTCTGAACAATTGAGGTGCTACCACCAACGTCCCTCTGCTCTACTATCTCTCTCTTTTCCTTTGCTGCCTCAGTATTCTGCTGCACTGTAATGATAAACACTGCGTCCATATCTTTGGCCAGCTTCTCTAATCTTACCATCATCTTCTCGAACTCAGCCCACCGGACAGATCCTCCACCCTTGGTAAACATAGACTGAATCGTATCGATCACTACGACATCAGGTGACGCATCATGACCAATGATATCTCGGAGCCATAGCTCTAGGTCCTCAAAGTATGAAGTGTCTGGATCGTGGCGAACCATAAGTCGCTTACCCCACGACTCTAACTTCTCTGTAAAGGTTATGATTTTCTCTTTACGAGTATTGTCGCTCCAAGTCTTTGCCTTTGCGTAGACGTTCTCTCCGATGATTTGAGTCATCAGGATACGCTCCCAATGTGCTTGCGCTTCCTCGAAGTTTACAAAGAGGACTGAGTGACCTTCATCAAGCCAGAAGTTACATAAGCTCTTGGCTAGCGTGCTCTTACCGATGCCGCTTCGCCCTACGATAGCATGTACCGCGCCCTTGAAGTAGCCACCGTCTTCGGTGTATCCAAGAGCCTGGTTATACTTTTTGAACGGCGTCCTAATGAAGTTTGGAATGTCTGTAAGGTTGGCAGCTCTAGCCGCGATATCAAACCCGGTATCAATCACCTCAAATGGATCGTAGTCTAACTCACTTTCAGCCGCTCTGATTCTCTCTGTGATA
>CAYOVR010000081.1:0-5921 GCA_964407465.1 uncultured Candidatus Saccharibacteria bacterium | reverse complement strand
ATGCTCCGCTGTCCTGGATAGCTCGTATCAAGCGAACGCTGTCCGTAAGATTAGCTGTGACCTTGACCAACGAGTTGACAAACTCGGTTTCTAGTCCCGAAATGTCGGGCGTGATGATCCAGCCGTTCTGTGATACTGTTGCAACGTTTGTCTCAGGCATCTAGTTCGTACTCCTGTTCGGCTTGCTCGAACTCGCGGTTGATCTCATCTAGCGTCAGTAACTCTGGGGCATTAATAATGCTGTCTGGCTCGAATGGAGTTTCGTTTACATCGCTAAAGCCACGCAGAGATGCCAAAAACAACATCTTGTAGTACGTCGCATCAGTACGGGCCGCGCGATACTGCAATTCCAAGGTTGCCAGTTCCAGTTTGTTTGCTGCTACATCGATAAAGAACACGAATGGATACTCGGCTAGAATTTGCGCCTCCAGAGCATTTCGTTTCATAGCTACAACCGAGCTAGAAGTCAATGCCTTTTCCACGTCTGCACCGAGTTGCGCAGCGTGCGCTACAATCCACGCCGCACGCTCTAGCTTGTACTGCTCGTCAAGTTGTTCGATACCAAGTTCCAGTTCTCTGCAACGAAAACGCAACGCGTTCGCTGTATTCTCTGCTTCCCTTGCTTGTTTTGCGTATGCAATCATGGTGCTATGCATTCCTTTCCTTGAATCGCCTATCAATATCATCTAAATCGAAACTTAACTGTGTTTCACGTACCGCTGTTTGCAGGTTTGTCACGATGTTTTTTCGATACTGCTCCTTGTCCAGATGGCGATATGCCACCGGCCTATAGTGCATATATTCGTATTTGGTCCTGTCAATAACGATAACGTCAATCGGCCAATCACCGTCAGTATCTCGCTCCCACTTCGTGCCGACGATTTCATGAAAGATGTTTATAAGACAATCCACGTCATCGTCACTCACTGGTGCAAAATTACCATCCTTAGACAGAACCCTTGTCTCAAGGAAGTCCTCTACCATCTCGATAATCCCTAGTACGCTTTCCATGTTCCTATTTCCTTTCCTTGGTACTCTCCGGGCCGCCGTCATCCAAAACTACGCATGTTCCGATCATGGTCTACTACCCCGCTACTTGCCACGGTTAGCAGCCGCGCGCCACGAACAGCCCAGAGAGTGCTTACTTAGAACGGCAATTCTACCTTACTAAAAAAGACAACTTTCTTGGGACTAGTGCCGTTCTCGCCAACCGCGCAGTGGGCTACGTAACCCTTGCCCTCAAGGTTGAAAACCCAACCCGGCCCCTCGCCACCCTTGATGAGTTGAGCTTTCTGTAGCGCCTCGCTATAGCACACGACGCCGAACTTCTGGTAGATACCACCGTATGCCTTGAACGTAGTATTACCAGTGCTAGATAGTGCAGCCCACTCAATGCGGTCTACAGGGAACTCGATCAAGCTGTTTTGACCAGTTTCCTGCGCTTGCTGCGGTGCAGGCTGCGTATACTGCTTGACAGCCTGCGTCGGAGTGTGTGGCGCATCGTCTCCGGGTGCAAACGGGCTGTTCACTGGTTCGCTTGGCGCGGCCTTCACCGGGCCACTCTCGTACACAGTAGGGATTTTCTGCATTCCCTCAATGTAGTCCTCCTCGTCCGTCTTAATCCACGAGTACTGATTAGACGTGACGAACAGACCGTTACGCAGATCGACAAGCTTGCCGATGTAGTCCATACCCTCGAAGATGCTGTCAATCTCGGCCTCAGTCCATCCTGCGCGCAACGTGATGTTGACCGGCTTGTTGCCGACGAGTACTGTCGTGAACGCTAAGACAGTTGCCTCGCGGTGCCCATTTGGTACGACCAAGTAAGCCTTCTTGACCTTTTCGGTTTCTACTTCCTCTTCTTCGATCTCGATAACTTGCGACATTGTAACCTTTCCTGGCGTACTTTGACGCCTAATACAGATGCGTTGCGGCCTGTTGATTTACGCCGCATGTACATACATTATACACCTGTTTGGTGTTCCTGTCAATAGGCAATATCCGACATTGCCTAACGTCTTTTAGACACCTCAAGGGGCAATGTGGCATTCTACGACACTGGTTTTGACCTAAAATGCGGGTATTACGTCTGTATTGTCCTCCTTGTATTTGCTTGCTTTCGAGACAAGCGGTACTGGCTTGTACGCGAACCACGCATGGTTCTTGAGGCTCGGCGGCATATCTCCGTCGAACGGCGCAACACCGTCACGCGCCTTGTCGAAGCCAAACCTTGTCTTGCCGTTCTCGTTCCATAGCAGGATAAAGAAACTCGCAATCTTTTCGCATAGGCTTGTCTCCGCTGCCATACTCATCGTCGGGCGCTTGCCGGGAATACCAGTACGGTTGAACTGTGACAGGATAATGACCGGAGCTATCTTGTTTGCTACCGGACGCAACTGCATCAGAATGCGGTTTATCTCTAGCCTCCTATCATCGTTATGCTCATCGCCACCAGATAGCATCTGCAAGTAGTCAACAAAGATCAGTCGCAGCGGGTGGCCCATCTCGTCAAGCTGTCTCTTGGTGCGCTTGATGGTAGACAGCATGCGTCCCGCGTCATACGTCTCGTCGTCCACGATGAACCAATCGCACTTCGATTTGTCCGACGCAATCATAACCTTCTCCCAATCATCAACACCCATGTCTCCCGACCGGATACTGCGCGCCTGTACGTTTCCTGTCTCTGGCGCAAGCCGTCTTGCGACCATCTGTGTACCTAGCATCTCGGTCGAGAAGAACAAGACGCCATGACCAAGGCTTGCGTTGAAGTCGGCTATGAACTGAGCCGTCAGGGACTTCTTGCCACCGGGATCGGCAGCAAGAAACACCAAGTCCGATAGGATAAAGCCAGACGTTATGTTAGCATCTAGTTCCTGTATTCCTGTTCCGATGTCTACGAACTCGCCGCGCTGTCTGCGCTCCATTGCATCCGTAGCCTGTGCTATCAAGATGTCCGTGTGCTCTGTCATAGACTTGGCGCTAGACACAGATACGTTGACGTTTGCTGAGTATTCCATGACAACTGTTGCCACCGCATCGTCTATCTCTCCCGCTGTTGCACCGGGTTTGGCTTGCATCGCTACTTTGGCTACTGCTACAGACAGCGCTTGCGCCCTCCTTATCGCAGACGCTACCTTGAGACGTTGTACCGCCGCGTGCGCGTGCATGAAGGACGGTATGTTGAGTAAGTCCATCACATACGGCGCGCCCTCGTAGTAGTCGCCGCTTGGACCTACTCCTGCCGGAACACTCTTTGTTATGTGCAGGAACGCTGGCACAGAGACGAAGTTGATCTTGGATTGCAAGTCTGTCTCGTGTCGCCACTTCTTGTACAGCGTAAGGATCGCGTGGTAGATAGACGCATGTCCGTTATACGCAAAGTCGCTTTCGTCTAGCTGACCTTCTAGCTCATCCAGTAATCCTGGGTCTACCAATAAAGAACCGAGCAGCACCTGCTCGGCTTCCAACGCGTCGGACTTCAGTGGCTCGTGTTCCGGCATACTCACTCCTCGTCTAGGGATATTTGCATCGACAACTGGTCATTCTTGCTTATCACGGATGCGATGCGTTTCTCGCTTGCAGCTGCATGTTTCTCGCTTAGCTCGATGCCGGTGTAGCTACGCGCTTCGCGCTTTGCTACAACGCCGGTTGTTCCGTACCCGGAGAACACATCGAGAACCGTGCAAGGGACAGGATCGTAACGGATAGTTGCAGGGCCAGCGATGACCGAGCATTGACACGAAGGGTAGAAACCAAGAGTGCGAGTTGATAGATTTCCAGCTCGTCCTTTTCCGTATTCCCTTGCGTCTCCAGGAACGGGCGAGCTTTTATACAACCTGGGATCGCCCATTGTTCTACCTACCAGAGTCTTCTCTACCAACCGCTTCCACGGCGCACCACAGTTCGGACAACACCCAGCCTCACTCGTTGAGGCCCGCACGATAGGCTCGATCAGGGCCACCGGGTACGTAGCGTAGTGGTCGTACTCGGTATTGGAACCGGGATTGATAACCCAAACAGTTCTCAAATTGCGGCCCGGTGGAACAGTGTAAGTTTCAGCCAATCCATTACCACTGGCAGCAACTCCCATGCCGCTAGCCTGACCCTTACTGAATGATTTTTCGCCTAAAGTAACCGTCTTTCCAACATTACCGGCTTCTTCCTTAACCGCTTCTTGATCGTAGTAGTACTGCGCACTCTTGGAAAACATCAAGATATACTCATGGCTATCCGATGGTCTGTCAGTTGCGCTTTCCGGCATAGAAGAACCGGCGTAACCCTTGAGAAAGCTCACGCCCTTGGCCCATATAATCTCGCTACGCCAGCACCAGCCATCGGCACGTAACGCCAGCGCCAAACTCTGCGGGATACCGCACAGGTCTTTGGCTTTCAAGCCACTGGACTTACCGCTACCCTTATACTTTGGTTGCCCACCTTTCAAGCCATCCTTCCCATAGTCACCTCCTGCGCCACCGCTGCCACTCCTTGTGTCTCCGATGTTGATCCAGAGTGTACCATCATCTCGCAGTACACGATGCACTTCCGCTGCTACTTGGCGTTGATGACATACGAAGCACTCGCTACAGTTATTGCCAGTAACCCAACCGTAGCAATCATGTACTGCCTCTGCGCCAAGCTCGTTGTCCACTCGCTTTGCACCACACTTCGAGCATACTATGCCACGACCATGCTTGCACTCCGCATCTCCGCCCTCGTAAACTGGCGTAACGTACTGGCGCTTGTTCCAGTAAGGCGGAGAGTAGATACAGACATGTACGCTCTTGTCTGGTATACTCTTTATAGCCTCAAGAGTGTTGCCAGGGATGATGTTTATGGTTTCACCACTCATTCCGTCGCCTCTAGCGTCGTCGTGTACGGAGCATAGAACCAGCCCTCTACGTGTCCGTACACGCGCCCAAACTCGTCCACTGGCTTGTCTGGTATGAACTTTGCGCCAACGCCAAGTCTAACCTCAACGAACAAGCCGCGACTTAGCGAGTCGGCTACTGTGAACATCTCGTCGCCAGTGCGGTACGAGTGTACAACACCCTTGGCAAAGCCGTTCACGTTGCGCGCATTAACCTGCTCGATCAAGGTTCCCTTGGTAATGACACAAAGCACCTTTGCTCCCTTGTTTCCAGTGACGCGAAATTTCAAGTTGCTGTTAGCTCGAACTACTGTTTCTGCGCTCATTCCGTAACCTCTTGGCTACCAAGTAACTCATCGGCGCATGATTGGCACAGCGTCTTATTTGTCTTGCCGACAAAGTGAGCCAACGCCATCATCTCGCCGTCCTCGAATGGATGCCCGCACCAGTAGCACTTGTCCATTGGATTATTGTGGTTGCTACGAATGCGGCGAAAGTCCTGAGACATTGGCATAAAATCACGCTTACACCAATCCGCGGTTTCTGTCTTTGTTCTAGCCGGTACTTTCTTGGATATGGTTAGTGTCATGGTTTCCTCTCGAATAGAACTACCCTAATTGCGATACCGCGTCCACTGGCTACTGAGAGCATGTTCCTAGTGCCGCGCGACGATCCGTCCCAAAAAGCTACCAAGTGCGTCCCTGCCTCTGCCATCTGTGCGTTGCGAATGTAGCCAGCAGCCCTTCCGTGTTTGTTCCAATCAGCGGGAAACAATACGACTTGGTATCTACGTTCTCTTGCATATTGCTCGCCAAGGGTGTCTGCGCCGCGAGCGTGACCCGATATGATTACAGTCTCGCTTGGCAGCATGTCTACAAAAAACTCGTCCAGTGTCTGGCGCATCAGTTCGTAGTCGTCAAAGTCGCGTGATCCTGCTACAATCACGCGGTTACGGTAGTGGTCGTAATCACTCATATTCCTTTCCTTTCGTATTCCAATACCCAACCCGCAGCGCCCGGACGCTACGGGCTTCCTCTTTGCGGTTTCACATAAC
>CAYOVR010000080.1:0-6097 GCA_964407465.1 uncultured Candidatus Saccharibacteria bacterium | reverse complement strand
GAACAAGTTCCCCCAGGCACTTTTTGGCCAAAAAGAGATTCCTTTGGCCTGTTTTGAGGCATTTCAGCCTCTCCACCCACGGCAGGGCAGGGGACACGTAGGCAAATCTTGCCCAGCATTCGCCGAGCCGCAATCGCCCCAAGGATCGTCTTTGCCACCCCGCCCGCTGGCCCCGCCTTACCCGACCAATCAAACGCGCCCACGATGGCAGCCAAGCGCAGGGCGACGCGGTAGGTGACAACAGCAGAAGCCAAGGCGAGACCGACCTTGGCCCCGAGGATGATGGATTGGATGGGCCAGATCATGGGGTTGGGGCTGGCGCGATGGTTTGCTTGGCGTCATCCAAGGCAAGCAGCCGATCATTCGTGGCCTGATTGATTGCCGTGAGAATTGACGGCGGTGAGTTGGCAAAGATCCTGTGCATTCTTCGCCCGAGCTTCTTTCGTCGTTTGCTCCCTACCTTCAAAGCGGTGTTCATTGGTTGATCGGATTCCTCGCAATCTCCACCGCCATTACCGACTGAAGTCCGGTGGCTCATTCCCCATCCTCCCACAGCCCCTTGGCTCGCAAGAACGCCTCGGCTTTTTGGAGTGGAGACGCCATTAGAATCCTGGGGCTCAATTCCCAACCTATGTCCCCGATCATTGCCTCAAGCTCATAGGCCACGTCGTGAAGGTCAAAGTCGTCCAAGGTTGCAAACGCCTCCGCCATGGCGTCGTGGGATTCGGGGTAGTTGGGGACTTCCTGGAATCCTTTGGACTGCGGGGATTGACCACGAAGCTTTTCTGATAGACCTACATGGAAAGTCACCCACCCGCACGCTAATGCGATCTTGAGCTGAATTTTGTCTGGTTTCATAGCCACCTTTTTACGATGTGAACCAACGCACCGACTAGTGCGAGTAGGAATAACCAAGACAACAGTTCCTCCAGGAATTCAGCCCAGCGCCTGGACGCCTGCAACTCTCTTTCCAACTTCCCGGACTCGACGGCGATCTTTGCGCCAAACCCGACGCCCTTGCTCTCGTTGACGGCCTGATAGGTTCTCGGTGTCTAACTCATAGCAGATCCATCGCGATTGGTGTTTCGGCCTTCGACTGCTTCGGTTGCGTAGCTGTTAAGCAATCCTTACATACTGGATAGTTCATGTCTTGCGGGAAGATGACCCATGATGGAAACACGGTGCCGCAAAGCGTCTTGCTCGTACCGTTGCGCACTAGATGGTTTTTGCTGGTTCTCACAATCATTAGGAGCGTGTGGTCTGGATAGGTGATGGTCATTTGATTGGTCGTGTTAATAGGCGATGCTTTCCACCCACTCTCTCCACTTAGCTTTAAAGTCTTCAGCGGCAGATATCATGTCTGCCTCGGTTTGAAATCCTCCGACCCTTTGAAAGCTGGATCCAAACGAGACCGTGAAAAACCAAGGCGCTTTGGTGAGCTTGTCTCTGACTACGGGATTCCTTGGCGTGAAAACGCACGAAACATGCGGCAAGTAAATCAGGCAATCTTGAGTTTCGATGAATGGCGTCATAGGTAGGTCAATTATGCCCTTGCCATCTGCCGGCCCATGTCAGCTAGCCCGCGCTCAAACACCTCAGCCTGGAATGCCGCCTTGTCCGGGTGTTCTCGAATGGACTCAACGAATTCTCCGACGTGCTGCTTAAGCCCTGAAAGCAGGTAGTGGTTTTCGCCGTGGTCGACGATCTTCTCGCAGATCCCGCGGATTGACTGGATGCACGCTGCCTTCCTGTCGCCGTCTTTGTCGTAGGAGAACAGGAGCGCGATCCTTTGCAGCGTCTCAACGAGGTCCCTTCGTCGGCGATGGTAGTCCGCGCACCGATCGCAGCAGGCCCGCTTGGCCAGCGTCTCAACCATCCTTCGGATCTTAACGTCATCGGGCAGTGGAATGCTCAACGGCTTTCGGCAGAATCGGCAGGTGCTCATGCTTGGTTGATGACTCTTTCGGCTTCCTTGAGTGCGTCGGAAAGCGCCGTGGCGTTGCCCTGGGCGGTCTTGTAGGGATTCTTTCCTTCGGGGTATCGGGCGCACCTCGCCCAATGCTTGGCGAGCGCACAGGCCGAAAGGATCGCATCCGGGAAGTGCTGGCGATACATGCGGCCGCGCCGGCGGATCTCGTCTGGGACCACGTTGGGTTCGGCACTCCTAATGTCCTTGAGCGCCTTGTTGACGGCGCCGCGCGCGGTGATGGTCAACGCTTGGTGCCCGCCTTCGATCTCGGCCAGAGCTTCAAAGCATTCGTCACGTTCCCGGGGCTTCTTGGGCTTCACGGTCTCAAGATCATCAAAAGAAACTTCCTCCTGCAGCTGCGGAGCTGCCGCCCACCGGAACGGGCTTTGGGTCGTTTTTGGCACCGGCGCAATGTCTTTACTCTCTTCTCTTCTCTTCTCTTCTCTTGGTAACGGTGAAACTAACGGTTGGCTAACGCTGCCACCGTTAGTTTTTCTGGCCTCGTGATGAGCCACTCTTCGTGCTGTAAGTGCCCTAGCTTTAGCGGTTTGTCCGTTGTGCTCGACGAATCGGGGGAGGGTAAGGGCGAGGTTCCGGCCTTCCAACCAGCCGACTTTGCGGAGCGCAGCAGCGAAACCCGGGGCGAAAACCAAACGGTCGACAAACGCTTCACTAACGCTGAGAGCGTTAGCGTCGACGGACTGGGAATCGGCCCAAGCCCAGAGGCGATACAGCATTCCTACGGCATGCAATTCAGGGACTCCAATGGTCTCAGCGATGGTGACCACCCTTGGGTCGTCGTGAAGGTTCGACCGCATCTTGATCCAGTCACCAGCCATTGAGACCTCCAAAGAAGACACCCGCCAAAGTCCCCGGTCGCAAGGGCGGAAGGGCGCGCCCAACGGGGTCAGTGGCGGGTAGAATTTGTGTGCCCATCGTAGTAGTCCGCCTAAGAGTTGCGACACCCTTTCGGCAACTCACTTATCGCTGACTTCCGAGTGAGTTGGAAGGCTGAGTGATAAACGGACATCCACGGAAGGCTGGGAATAGTTTTCACTTTTCCCCCTCCTCAATCCTCGCCCGCGCCTTGTCGATCGCGTCCCGCAGGTTCTCGCCGTCCACCCATGAAGTGAAAGGGGTATAGGCGCGGTAAGCGGTAGAGGCGAGCCTGTCGTCGCGGAGGACGGCTAACTCGCCGCCCATTTCCTCGAGCCAGTTGATGCGCTCGGTGTCACTCATTGTTGCCATGAATCTTCTCAAGTTTTGAAGCGAAGTTGTCCATCCGGTGGGCCATCTCCCGGAAGAGCCTGACGAACTCCGGTGGGACCTCCTGCTTCAGCCTAGTGTAAGCCATCTCCACCTGACCGGGGCTGGCCCAAGCGGGGTACCCCAGTTCCTCGAGCTTCTCGCCCACATTGGCGAGCCTCGCGTTCTCCGCCTTGAGCTGGGTGTTCTCCGACCGGAACCTCCGCATCTCCTCCCCAATCTGCCGGGCGATCATGTACCCGACGTCTTCGCCCTCCTTCCTGGATTCGATCCACCGGCGCATCCGGGCCGTCCTCTCCGCTTTCTTGTCCTCGTCCGGCTTCGGATCCCTCTCGTATCTCGTGATCGAGACCCGGCACATGAGGATGTATTTCAGGAGGTCGACCGGAGGGTCGATTATCCGGTAGGGCGCCTTTTTCTTGGTCAACAGCCGGGCGCCAGCCCAGATCAGGCCAGCGCATTCCGGAACCTCCTGTGGTTGGATCAGCTTCGGCGGGCAGACGAAATACAGCTCGTTGCAGAGCGGGAGATAGCCCATCCACTTGGAGTCTCCGTTGAAATCGCCGCGGCTCACCTTTATCTCGTACCCGATCATCCTCGGGATGGCCCACGACTTGGCCATCGCCCATCCGTCGAGTCGAAGATGCGAGGTCGTTTGGGTCGGCCCGTTCTTGCATTCTGGAACGAACACGTCCTCGAAGTGCCGCTCTTCGAGCAGTCGAAGTATCTCGTTAGCCTTCATAAAACGGCCCTGCGTTTGCGCGCCCCACGCGCCGGTTGAACTCTGCGATTTTCCCGCGCAACTCGGCGTCTTCGGCTTCCCACGCGTCGAGTTTGCGGATTCCGTTAATGACCGACCCGTGGTCCTTGTTCATCAGCTTGCCGGTCTCCATGGTACTGAGTCCGCAGTTGCGGTTCAGGTAGCGGTAGAGAACGAAGCGCGGCTTGCACAGGCGCTCGGAGCGTTCCCGGCTGTAAAGCTGGGCCTCAGCGATGCACCACACCTCGGCGGCGGCGCGTACCGCCTCTTGGATGGCGTCAAGGAACTCAACTCCATGCATCCGGTTGAGCGCGACGCCGGTCCTGGGGTCGGGCCGATGGCCAATCAGGTCAGCCGTTGCGTCTGCGGCTTTCTCATAGAGCGCGAACGGCGCCCCAGGCGGGCCTTTGATCTGACCCATGGCCGTGAGTCTTGCGCCGTTCTTAGTGACGACGCGGCCAACGAATGAGTAGAGGACGGCGGTCACAGCTTCACCTCCGGGAATTGCCGCACTCGCAGGTTGTCGGGCCATTCGGACGGGTCGCCGCCTTTGGGGTGGGAAAATGCTCGGAAGTCATCCGGCATTGCTTGGCCTCGTGTAGCGGCGACTACCGCACGCGTCCCCATCTGCTTCACGAAGCACGGGACGCTTGCGTCCTGGCATTGCTGCGCGATCGATCGAACCCAATCGACATTGCACGGGCGGGCGTTGCGCCCGGATTCAGCGCCGATAATGACCCAGTCGAGTTTCGGAACGCCTGGGCATGGTCGCCCCATGTCCGTTTGACGCCCGGTGAGCGCGTCGATTTGGCACCACTCGGCGCTCCCGCTGCCCTCCGCGTCGATATGTTCCAACCTCACAGGCCCAAGCAACGGCTCGACCGAAAGGAACCGGACCCGCGCCGGGATCTTGAGGAGCGCCGGGATCCGCTCGTCGGCGCGCTGCTGGTCCTCGACGCTGGTTCCGATCCAGACGTTGTGCGGTGGCTGGCGCAACGCCGCCCAATCTGCCAGCGAGTTGCGTAGTGGCAGATTGGAACAACCCGTGTCCGGGTCCTTGCAGTCGTTCGACTCGCACCAACGAATCGCTGCTTCAACCCGACCCAACCAAAGTTCGGGCCTCTTGGTCAGAAGAAGCCAATCGAGATTCGGCGTGTCGCGAATGAGTTGGAGAAATCGGGCAAGCAACTCAATCGGCGCCTCGGCGTCGAACGGGTCGCAGACGGAAGGGAATACGGTTTGGCGGCGGTACGCCTTCGCCGGTTCCCTGCAGTCGTCGCGGCAATCCCAGTTAACGGCAACAGGCACTCCCGCCGACTTGTTCCACTTCAACGGCTTTTGCCAGTCCTTGGTGAGTCTGCGCGGGGCGCCTTTTCCCCAGTGACTTTCCGGCCCGAACAAGTGCCGCTTGTCGCGTGCCTCGGCGTAGCAGTTGAGGCAACCCGGTGAAACCTTGGTGCAGCCCTCCCATGGGCTCCAAGAATGATCGCACCACTCGATTTTTGTTGTGTCACTCATAAGTCACAGCACCCGATTGGCCCAATCGAGGATTAGGAGCGCGTCGCAGGTCGAAAGCGTCGGCTTCAGGTCCGGGTAAAGTTCCTGCGCCTTGGACTTGAGGGCTCGCTTCCGTGCGGACCGTTCGGCCTTGGCTCCAAGGCAAAGCTGTTTCTGCCATTCCTGGGGGCGGACCATGCGCAACGGGATTCCGAGGGCCAGAATCACGCCGCGCAGGAAACCGAATCCCTCGCCGAAGTTGAACATGCGGGAGCCGGGTTGGCCTCCTCCGTCCTGTCCTCGTGGCGCGACAAAGCCGCCGACCTTTTCCATCACCGCGCAAAGGTCCACTTCCTCGGCGATGGCGCGCGCCCGTGCGGTGGTGATGATCTCAAGAATCTCGGCGTCGGTGTCCGGCATCGCCTCGAGTTGAATCCTTCCGTCTGGGTACTGAATCGCGAACCCGCCCGAGGCCCCCGGGTCAATGGCGATGGTGATGCCGGCCCGTGGTTTCCGCCGCATCGCGACGTTTGGCATTGGCAACTCAGCAAGCCTCTCGGTGAGTCCGATCGGCAATTCGTTTTGGTGTGTCATTGGTGTCTGTG
>CAYOVR010000079.1:0-6152 GCA_964407465.1 uncultured Candidatus Saccharibacteria bacterium | reverse complement strand
CGGGTACAGAAATTACAGACTACATAAAACAAGTTTCCACTGGATCAGGATTTAGGCCCCGGCAAATAATCCCCTGGAATAGACACGCAATTTATTTAATCATAAACGAAATAGCACGTTGGGAAAATAAAGGCAGGAATCCAATAATACATCCTGACTTGTTTGCTGCTGTTTGGTTAAAAATATAAGTAATGAAAGCAAATCAAAAGTACAACTTAGATCCGTATTTAGATGAATTTATAATTTTAGACACAAAGCAAAAAACTGAATTTGCAAATAAATTAGCAGCTGAATTTGGTTGTAAGCCTGAATACATCAAGAAAATTCTTTACCATAAATACAAAAATAGAAGGGTTTTAGTTGAAAAGGCAAAAGCTTATTTGCCGAATTACAATCAATCGGCCGTGCCAATTATTCAGATAAAAGAACCTGATCCGGTAACACCTGAAACATTGGTAAATGCAGACCGTATAATTAACAGAGAAAAAGAAACGGCAAAAATCGCAAATGACAAATACAAGCATCTTTTAAAAGAATATGAGATTTTGGAAAAACGTTTTGATTTTTTAATTGCCATAAAAGAAAATCAGGAACAAGAAAACATAATTCCAAAACAAATTGACACAACCGTAAATCATGCTACGCCAATAATACTATTATCAGATTGGCATTTCGAGGAACGGGTAGATCCTGCAACTATTAATGGATTGAATGAATACAATTTAGAAATAGGACAAAAGCGATGGACAACGTGCATACAAAATAGTTTAAAGCTGGTTAACTTAGATCGAAAACATTCTGAAATTAAGAACCTTGTAGTTTGGTTAGGTGGCGATTTTATAACAGGATTTATACATGAAGAACTGGCAGAAAGCAATTATTTAAGCCCAACACAAGCTAGCAGATTTGCAAAGAAAAATATCATTGCAGCTTTAGAATTTTATATTCAATATGGCAAATTTGATTCTATTAATGTAGTTTGTTCATTCGGTAATCATGGCCGCACAACGCAGCGAAAAAGACATTCCACAGCTTATAAGAACTCGTTTGAGTGGATGATATACCATGATGTCGCAGACTACTTTAAAGACAATTCAAAGATCAGGTTTTCAATTCCAGACGGATACTTTACATACATCAGAGTATATGAGTTTATGTGTAGGTTCTGGCACGGTGACACTATTCAATACCAGGGCGGAATTGGAGGCCTTACTATTCCATTAATAAAGGCAATTCACCGGTACAATCAACAGATTCCAGCAGATTATAATTTCATGGGGCATTATCACCAACTATTTCAAGCAACAAAAGACTGCATTGTAAACGGGTCCGGAATTGGCTTTAATCCGTATGCTCAAAATATAGGGGCAAGCCCAGAGCGACCAATGCAGAGCTATTGCCTTGTGGATCAAAAAAGAGGGCTAACTATTAAGGCTCCAATTTTTTGTGAGTAATTCCCGATATTCCAATTTATCGGATCATATCCCGAATGTCAGGCCAGACCTTGCCAAACTGATATAAATAGTAAAAATATAACTTTACTTTTTCCCAAATTACATAAACTTTTATCCCAAAATCCATAAAACACCGTTATAACTGCCTGATATTGCCAGCTTTAATATATTACTAAAATAAATATATCTAAAATACTATTGATGTGGTATTAAAACCTAATCTTGCCAATAATCTTAACAGCATTCGCATCCGCTTCTGTTATTGTCAAATTATTTTGAGATATTAAAATTTCTAACTTCTTGCCAGTCAATATAAAATATATTATAGTAAAAAATATATTAACAATATGTAAAAATAATTCATCAAAAACTTGACATTTTGTAAAGTTTCATATTATCTTTGTTGTACAAATTTACAATATGTCAACATTAGTAAAAAAATCACAGGCAGCAATTGACGGTGGATATTTAACCAGAGAAGAAGCAGCCGAATACATGGGAATGTCATTGAGTGCTTTTAACCAGATAGCAAAATATATCGACCATGCTCGCTTAGGCGAACCTGGTAGGCTTAATTCAACTAAACACTACACCAAAAAGGCATTGCTTGCCTATTTGGCAAAAGTACAACAAATTTCCAAAAGCACTACACAACCACTTGAAAATTAACATATTAGGAAAAATCAAATGTTTAGCTTCGTCCGAGCAAAGGCTTGGAAATTTATATACAGCGTCTTTTTATCACCGGGGAAGAAACCGGAACCAAAAACAGTGAATGATAGTAGGCCAGTTGATAGGCTGGCCCTACTTTTTTTTAAAAAATGCAAAAAACCACACACAACATGAAAGCAATGCAAGCAACAACCAACTCTTTAGAAGCTTCAATAATGGCTCTTAAGACTTCATACAACAGATTAAGTGAAACCATGGGGGCAATCCATGAAGCAATCAAAGAAAACCACATGGTTGTAATGCCAAGCAAATTAGTTGGCAAAGAATCCGATTATTTTGAATTAGAAACAGAAATAGGAGAGCATGCATACCATGTTTTATACAATGGTTTTGCTTCTGGAAAAAGCTATGAAATAGAAATTGTAAGGGTTTCAAAATGCCTGATTGAAGAGCTTGAATACAAAATCCAGCGTAAAGTTGAGAAAAATATCCATGACCAACTTTTAAATAAATGTGATATTAATTATTTCGATAAACACTATGAAGATCCAGGCTACGACCTGGAATGGAGGGAAGGCCTAAAAGGAAATTACTAACTAAAAATACTAATCTAAACATGAAAACTCAAACTCAATCTCAAAATTTAATTACAAAAAAAGAAGCTCGCCAAATTGAAATGCTTGGTGAAGCTAAGAACTTAGACAGCTATAAATCTCATTATGACTTGGTTGTAATGGATGGCCAATTGGAATTGGATCAACACATATCCAAAGTAGAAAACACAATAGACTCATTTATCGAAGCCAATGAAACCATTGAGCCATATCAAATTGGTTGCGGGGATCTCCCAATTTTCGGACGCTTCAATTTTTCAGGATCATTAAATTAATAACCATGCACTTACTAGATAAACTCGTATTTCAAACACCGGAAAGCCTTGTGAATTTTTATTTATCAAAAGGGGGCAACGACTTACCCCATTTTATGCACATGGACAAAGACAGAATGAAGGTAATTTTTGAACATCTACATTCATTAGTTCAAACAGAAGCCTTCAAAGATAAAATTGAATTAGCAATTAGATTAATAAACAAATAAAGTAAAAAAAAATGTCAGAAACAGCAATTAAGAAGTCAGTAAACGGCGTTCAAAAAAGACCGATTCCAAAACTAAACGACTTGGTTAACCATGAAGTTGTCAATTCAAATCAAAATGAATTACAGGTATTTTTAAATCAGGAACCACCTGATAAATGGATAAGGGTGAATAAGTTTGCCAACGGTTCAAGATATTTGGCAATCGACAAAATAGAATATCTACTTACATCTATATTTTTAAAATGGTATGTTGAAGTATTAGAATGGAAAGTAATTGCAAATTCAGTTTGCGTATCTGTTAGACTATTTTATCAATCACCAATTAACGGTGAAATGTTACACCAAGACGGATTAGGCGCAATGCCGATGCAAACTGATGAGGGCAAAGGAGCTGTTGATTTTAATTTTATAAAAACATCTGCCGTACAAATGGCTTTGCCTGGCGCTGAATCCTATGCAATTAAAGACGCAGCCGAAAAGATAGGACGTGTATTTGGAAAGGATTTAAATCGCAAAGAGTTGATGGCGTACGAAAATTTATCTGGAAGATACGAAGCTAAAACACCAGCACAAATTGAAGAAGAAAGGCTAATAAATTTAATCGTTAACGCTGAATCAAAGGAAGATTTAGCCAAAACAAAAAAGCATATCAAGCCAGAATTTGAACAAGCGAAATTAGAATTTAATCAAAAACTTGAAACATTTAAATAATGGACTTTTCAAACTATAAATTTCGTTGCAGTTCGCTGGGTCATTTAATGACTGAATCCAGAAGCAAGTCAGAGCCAATTAGTGAAACCACAAAGACGCATTTAATTGATTGCTATGTTTCAGCAGTCTTCAATAGAAGATCAGAATTAACAAGCAAGTTCTTAGAAAAGGGATTAACAGTTGAAGAAAATGCAATTGATTTATTAAGTGCAATTAAAAAAGAGTTTTACGTAAAAAATGAAGATCGCTTTGCAAATGACTTCATTCAGGGAACACCTGACATAGTTATAAAAGATGAAAGCCTGATTATTGACATCAAAAGTAGTTTTGATATTTTCACTTTTGCAAGATCGCAAAAGGCCGAAAACAAAATGTACTATTGGCAGCTTCAGGGCTACATGTGGCTAACAGGTTGCACAAATGCAGAATTAGCATATTGCTTAGTTGATACACCGGACATTATAATAGACCGGGAAATTAAAAGAGCATTGTATCAATCCGGAGTTTCCGAAACATCAGAAGGCTTTAAAGCCTATCAAGAAGAAATGAGAGCATACCACAAGTATGCTGACATCGACAAAAGCAAAAGATTATTCATAAAAAAATATCAATTCAATCAAGCTGATATTGATCTTTTGAAAACAAGAATTTTAGAATGTAGAAATTTTCTAAACAACATAAACTGGTAAACATGACAACGCAAACGCAAACACAAGTATTAGATCAAAATCAATTAGTTGCCGTAATTAATAATTCTGGACTTGAAAAAACAAAAGCACAGGTATTGCTTGACAATTTTTCAAGCTACTTTGAAATGGCAGCAGATTGGGAGCGAAAAACTAAAAACCTAATTGTGGACAATGTTTCACAAATTGCCGAAATGAAAATGGCAAGAGAAGGTAGGATATTCTTAAGTAAAAAAAGAAATGATGTTGAAAAAACAAGAAAGCAATTAAAGGAATCAGCATTAAGAGAAGGTCAAACTATTGACGCAATCGCAAAAATTCTAACTAATTTGATTTTGCCAATTGAAAACGAATTAGAGGCAAAAGAAAAATTTAAAGAAATTCAGGAAGCTAAAATTAAAGCAGAATTGAAGGCATCAAGAGAATTGGAACTACAACCATATTCAGAATTTGTGTCTTGCAATTTTATTGATCTAGGTTCAATGGATGAGGTTAACTATCAATCTCTTTTAACGGGCGCAAAAGCAAGTTTACAAAACAAAATTGAAGTAGAAAAAAAGGCGGAAGCCGAACGCATTGCAAAAGTTAAGGCTGAGCAAGAAGAGCAAGAGCGTATTAAAAAAGAAAATGAAAAGCTAAAAGCGGAGGCAGCAGAAAAACAAAAGCAGCTTGAAGCAGAAAGAGCGGAGGCCAAGAAAAAACAGGATGCGCTTGAAGCAAAAGCAAAAGCGGAGGCAGCAGAAAAACAAAAGCAGCTTGAAGCAGAAAGAGCGGAGGCCAAGAAAAAACAGGATGCGCTTGAAGCAAAAGCAAAAGCGGAGGCAGCAGAAAAACAAAAGCTAGAAGATCAAATTAAGGCTAAAGCAGCCGAAGAAGCAAAAGAATTACAGGCTAAAAAATTAGCTGAAAAAAAAGCAGCAGCAGCACCGGACAAAGACAAATTAATTCAATTTGCAAAAGCAATTAAAGACTTAAATCCGCCTATTTTAAAAACAGAAGAAGCTAATAAAATTTTAGAAAACGCTTTAAGTCTTTTGAATAAAACTGGTATTTATATTTTGGAAAACACCAATAAACTCTAAAGCCTAACTAAAACAAACTCAATGGCCTTTCAAAAACATAGCATCGAACACATAGAAACTAGGTTACAGTTCATCCAAACTGTTTTAGAATCTGACTACGACCAGGACGATGGAACTATTTTAAACTCAAGAATGCAGGCCGTTGGTGCTTTAATGGCAGAGGCCGGAAAATTAAAAGCGGATGCGGAATATTATCACAAAAGCAAATTAAAATCAGAAATAATTCAGGCAATAAAAGATTTAATTCCAGAGTATTCATCAGGAACCGTTCAAAATAAATTAGTCAATTCTTTAGCTGCAGAAGAAGCAGCTTTAGAAACATTTGCCGACCGGGTTAACAGATCATGCACTCACCAATTAGATAGCATGAGATCACAATTAAGTTTCATTAGATCATTACCAAGATAAATTAAAATGAAAACAGCAGAAGAATTTAAAATTAGATTAGAA
>CAYOVR010000078.1:4593-6203 GCA_964407465.1 uncultured Candidatus Saccharibacteria bacterium | reverse complement strand
GCAGCCATTGCTCGCAAACGTTTGCGAGAAAATGGACCCAACGCACTACCAGAACCTAAAGCAGAAAGCCTGCTTAGAATTTTTGCGCGCCAATTCCAAAGTCCACTCATTTATTTATTGTTCAGCGCAGCGATTATTGTCTACTTTATTGGTGAACTTAGCGATAGTATTGTGGTTCTCTCAGTCCTTACAATCAACGCCATCATTGGAGCTTTCCAAGAAGGTCGAGCTCAAAATGCTTTAGCCGCGCTCAAACAATTCGTCAGCACTAAAGCTACAGTCTTACGTGACGACAAAGACATCATCATCTCTGATACTGAGGTTGTTCCTGGTGACATCATCCTTCTTCATGAAGGTGATAAAGTTCCGGCAGATGCTCGCCTCTTTCTATCCAACAATCTTACTATCGATGAAGCCTCGTTAACTGGTGAATCCGAACCAGTCAAAAAAACTATCGAAACAATTACTCGCAAAGACTTAGCCGACACCGAACAACACAACATGATCTTTAAAGGGACTCACGTTGTGGCTGGAAATGGTCAAGCCATTGTTGTTGGCACTGGCCTTAACACGGTCATTGGTAAAATCTCAGCAACTATCAGCAAGATTGATACTGAAGACCCTCTCAAAAAGAGCATCGCCAAACTTTCTAAGTTAATCATTGTTGTCGCGGCCAGCATCGCTTCTATTCTGATGATAATCGGTTTAATCCAAGGCTTAACATTCCTGACCATCCTGGCTACGGTTGTCTCACTCTCAGTATCAATAATTCCTGAGGGTTTACCTGTTGTGATTACTTTAGTACTCGCCACCGGTGTTCGTCGCATGAGCAAACAACACGCCCTCGTCAAAAAACTTCAAGCCGTTGAAAGTTTAGGTGAAGCGCAAATTATTGCGGTCGACAAAACTGGAACGATCACCAAAAACGAGATGACTGTTCAAAAAGTTTTTGTGGATGGCAAAACGTACGACATAGATGGCTCTGGTTACGAACCTGTTGGCGCAATCGAACTAAATGGCTCTGAAGTACACATTAACAAAGACTCTTCTTTGGCCGCTGTAGCACGCTATGCTGCTTACTGCGCTAACGCACGCGCATCATTCAACGAAGACACCAAACAATGGCAAGTTACAGGTGACCCTACCGAAGCTTCTATGTTAGTTTTTGCCGAAAAACTTGGGATCTACAAAGACACTCTTGAAAAACACTCACCGCTTCTTGCTGAACTTCCCTTCTCATCGAAAACTAAATATCACGCCACACTTCATCAACAAGATAATGGTAACTTGTTAATCGCCATTGGTGCTCCTGAAGTCATCCTCGACAAATCAAATCGATTTTTTAGCAATCACTCTTTCCATAACCTCACCCCAAAAGACAAGCGGGCCATTGAAGCCCAAATCCACAAGTTTTCTAGTAAAGGTTTACGTGTTCTCGGCATCGCTGCGGAATTGAAAAAGAATACCAAAACCATTGAGATTAATGATGTTGAAAAGCTTTCATTCATTGGTTTGTTTGGGATTCGCGATACGCTTCGTCCAGAAGTTGAAGCAGCGCTATTTAAAGCACGTAACGCTGGTATTCGCGTGGTTATGATCACTGGTGATCA
>CAYOVR010000078.1:0-4583 GCA_964407465.1 uncultured Candidatus Saccharibacteria bacterium | reverse complement strand
ATGTTGTCACCGCAGAAGCTATCGCTACAGAAGCAGGAATTTTCAAAAAGGGTGACAACGTTATCACCGGCCAAGAACTTGATACGCTCACAGCAAAACAACTGGCTCAGAAGCTTCGCAAGACTTCTGTGTTCGCTCGCGTTACTCCAGAACATAAGTTAAAGATCATCGAAGCCTATCGCCACTCTGGTAAAATCATCGCCATGACTGGTGATGGAGTTAATGACGCGCCATCTTTAGTCGCAGCGGATCTTGGTGTCTCCATGGGACTTATTGGTACTGAAGTCGCTAAAGAAGCCTCGGATATCATTCTTCTCGATGACAACTTCGGCAGCATTGTCTCCGCTATCGAAGAAGGACGAAGCATCTACAAAACTATCAAGAAAGTTATTCTGTACTTGTTCTCTACGGGAATTGGTGAAGTCTTCACGATTACAGGCGCACTTCTTCTTGCTCTTCCCCTACCAGTTACACCATCACAAATTATTTGGCTGAACTTTGTCACCGACGGATTTTTGGTTGTAGCCTTAGGTATGGAACCAAAAGAATCTGGATTACTCCAATCAACTTTTAATTCTCGCTCTAAGTTGTTAGTTGATTGGCTGATGGGCAAACGCATTCTCATTATGGCGCTAACCATGGCCGTGGGTACGCTGGTTTTGTTTAACTACTACTTAGGCACACAGCCAGCGCTGGCTGGAACAATCGCCATGACGACCTTAGCAATCTTCCAATGGTTTAACGCTTGGAATAGTCGCAGTGATACCAAATCGGTATTCGCGATGAATCCGTTTTCCAACTTGTATCTCGTGGCTGCCACCGCAATTGTCGTAGCACTTCAGGTCTTTGCGATTTACAGTCCATTTATGAACAAGCTTCTCCACACCACTCCCCTGACTTCAAACGAATGGCTTATTTGCATCGCCGTCGCCAGCTCTATTATACTAGTAGAAGAAACAAGGAAGCTGGTTTATCGTGCTACACATAGAAAACATTAACTTGAATATATGAGCGAATTTGAACACGGCCCCGATCCAGAAAAAGAAGATAGACGGCACTTACCAATTCATGAAGAATGGAAATGTGAAAGCAATCCAGAAGATATCAAGAAGCATCTTCAAAATTTTGATTACTTGATAGAAAGCATAAAAGACAATTGGTTAAGCGAAAACCAGCAACAGGCAATGTATGAAAAATTTGACAAAGTTCTAACTCGTTTGAAAAAATCTGATCCTCCTATAAAGTTTGAAGTAAAAATTGTTGCTACTCATGCAGCGTTTGATGCTTCGATAACCACTGAAAATGAATTCATGCTCATCCAAGAAAGAAACCACAATCAAAAACTACAAAAATAATTATTTAGATCGCCTCTAAGGCGATTTTTTGATATGCTTACGTCATGCCTGATATTTTTCCATACAACAAATCAATCGATAAAAAAATAAAAGTGGCTGTTGCAAAGGTTCTTGATACCAAAGTCTTAACCGCTCACAAAATTAAAAGCGGTGAGATCAATCACGTTTACAAAGTATCAACTTCCAAAGGACTTTTTGTAGCACGTGTCTTCCGGTACCACGATTGGCCAGAAAACGGCAAACTAGAATGGGTAGAAAAACAGCTAAGCAAGCTCAAGGTCCCCCACGCCAAGATGGTTTACTATTCAAAAAGTAAAACTTTCTTCCCTAACGGTTTTATGATTTCTGAATTCATACCAGGCATAGATGGAACAAAAGCAATCAAAAAGAAAATCATCAGTGAGACCAAACTCTATTTTGAACTCGGATCATTAGCAAGTAAAATACATAAAGTTCGAATAAAACGATACGGTCACATCAATCAAGGTAAAGGTAATTTAAGTGATTATATTAAACTACAATTAGGTGGCATGAAGGAAACATTAAAGCCATTGGTTAACAAAAAATTTATTGACAATGACCCCTACCCTGCTATCGCTAAGCTTATTCGAAAAACTTTCAAACCTTTGAGAAATAAAATTCATCCTGTTCTTTTACATGGGGATATGAGCGAAACTAACCTTATAGTAACCAAGAAGAACAAGATTATCATCATTGATTGGGATGGCGCTCGGGCTGGAATTTGGCTTGCTGATTTTATAGAGCTTTCTCGAAGACAGTTGTTTAATAAGGACTCTTGGAGTAAAAATCCTTATCGAGGAGCACGAGCCAGAAAAGCTTTTTTCCAAGGCTATGGCAAAACAAACTTTACAGAACAAGAAATTATTGATACTGAAAAAACTCTACAAATCATTCGTCAGGCCAGACAAATGCATTACTACGCTTTCGACAGAAAAGATAGTAAAAAATTCAATATTATAAAAGGTGTCTTTTACAAGCTTCTAAAAGACCAAGATTGACCAAACGGCTAAAATGAGCTATAATTGCTTTGGATTTAATCCTACCTGACACAGCAGGTACAAGTATTCCTACATTCTGTGTAGGATTTTTCTTTAAAAACTTTAGGAAAATTTTACCTACCTTTTGGTATATTAACTATATGCCTAAAGTGAACTGTAAAATTTGCGGTACAATATTCTATGCTAAACCACGTCACTTAAAAAGAGGTTGGGGCAAGTATTGTTCTCAAAAATGCCAATATCAAGGCCAAAGAACTGGATTTTTTATTTCATGCTCTGTATGCACTAAAAGAATCTGGAAAACTCCTAAAGATGTCAGGCATTCCAAAAGTGGTAAATTTTTCTGCACAAAAAGTTGCCAAACCGTTTGGCGTAATCAAAATTACATTGAATCGGAACATCCTACTTGGAAAGATGGAATAAACGCATACAGAAACATATTAATCCGAAGTAAAGCGCTGAGAGAATGTGTGAAATGTAAAATAAGTGACGTTCGGATATTGGTGGTTCATCATCTTGATAAGAACCGACACAACAATACTATATCCAATCTAGTATGGCTCTGTCCCAACTGTCACGCATTAATCCACAATGACAGATTGGAAATGCATAATTTTATGCAAACGCTAATTTAATATGGTGGCTGTAGTTCAGCGGTAGAGCGCTCGCCTGTGGCGCGAGATGTCGCGGGTTCGAATCCCGTCAGCCACCCCAGCAAAAGACATCTGTTAATCGCAGGTGTTTTTTGTTATTATAACCTTATGAAAGATGTTGTTATAAAGAAATCTAAAATTCATGGAAAAGGTGTTTTTGCAAATCGAATCTTTTTGAAAGGTGAAGTTGTTTTAAAATGGAACCCAAGGGTTTTGAAAAAATCTGAGCTTAACAAAATTACAGAAAAACAGAAACACTATGTCTACAAAACTAATAACGGAAAAAATCTTCTTATGTCATCACCAGAAAAATATGTGAATCATTCTATCAAACCAAACACTAAAGTTAAGGGTTACGGAGATGTTGCAATTAGAATTGTCAAAAAAGGTGAGGAAATAACATCAGACTATAAAACTCAGTTACTTTAGTTGTCGAATCTTCCACTATGCGACCCCAGCAAAGGACATCTGTTAATAGCAGGTGTTTTTTGTTACAATAATGATACTATTAATTTACAATTACTATGAAGACATTGAAATGCGACCTCTGTGAAGTCACCACCCAAGGTGAAACATTTGAAGAATGGATGAACAACTTAAAACCCCATTATGAGGAAGCGCATCCAGAAGTGATGAAAGACCCAACTGGTGATATGCAAAAATGGATGGAAGAAAATAAAGCGAGATTTGAAACTGCCTAAGTTTCCTAAAAGGAGGTTGTTAGGATTGAAGTTCTAATCTTTCAGATATAATACTGCTATGTACAAAACATTCAGCGCTAGTGATTACAAAAAATACTTAGGTTTTTCTGAAGATTACCACATCGAGGGCATGCTTTGTTACGGAACTTGGAATAAGCAAAAACAAATTCCCATTTTCAAACAAGCCATGGCAGACTTAGGAAAACAGGCCGAATTTAATTCCCTACCTGAATTCTTGGGGCGCATGACTGAATTTGTTATAGACGGCAAACGATATTGGTTTGACATCTCATATGGAGGAGCCTTATTGTCAGAATATTTACACCTCGCCTGCTTATTCGGCTCAAAAAAGAATATTGTACTTGGAAGCTGTGGTGGGCTTTCACTAGACGTAAACCCGGGTGACTTAATCATTCCAACATATAGCTTTGGAAATGAAAGCTCAACGCGAATGTATAGTCCTGATGAAGTAGATAATAAACACTTTCCTGACGAAAATCTTTCAAAAAGTTTACAGGAAAAAATCAAGCCCGATTTCAGAGTACTACGAGGAGCGACTACTACATCACAAGCTATGATGGGTGAAACTTTAGAACATATTAAAAAGTGGTCAGCAGAAGGTTTTTTGGGAGTCGAGATGGAAGCCTCTACAGTTTTCGCGGTATCAAAGCATTTTGGTGTCCCTAGCGCTGGTCTAATTTATATGACTGACAACCTTATCAAAGAAGAAACGGTACTAGACGAAAGTTTTAAGCATGGAAAAGAGCGCAAGGAAGAAGTAGTAAAGGAACAGTACCGAGTAGCCTTGGAAGAGCTGTTAAGCTAATATTACTGCTCTAACATCCTCCACTATGT
>CAYOVR010000077.1:0-6251 GCA_964407465.1 uncultured Candidatus Saccharibacteria bacterium | reverse complement strand
CAATCCCTTCTTTCTCATTGTGGATTTTTTCGAAAGCGGTGATGATAGCTTCGAATTTGCTGAGCTCGTTGTTGTTCTTGAGAATTTTCACGAGATTCTCGATCACAGTATCGTGATCTTTCGCCGGAGTTTCTTGCAAGCTCTCGTACAGCGCTTTGGCGTATTGTTCTGTTGATAGTGTCATGGACGTTTCTTAGCTGACTTGGTCGAGGGCTGATTTGATTAACTCTTTATCTTTGCTTGAATCAAGTTTCTGGCGGAGAATTGCTTCCGTGGCGGTAGTGACTAGAGTTGCGGCTTCGAGTTTGATTGCGGAAATGGCTTGTTCCTTCTCGCTTTCGATCTGTTTTCTGGTTTTTTCAACGACAGCTTCTTGTTCGTGACGGGTTTCTATTAATAGAGAAGCTTTAAGGGCATCGGCTTCGCTTTTGGCGCCATTGATGATTTCAGAAGCTTCACTTCTAGCAGTATAAATTTCTTTTTTCTTCCATTCGGCAAATTCATCACGTTCTTTTTGAGTGTTCTCAGCGGTTTGGAGTGTTTCTTCGATTTTCTGAGTGCGAGCTTGTAAGGCTTTGGTAATCGGTGTAAAAACCCATTTCCATAAAACGAACAAGACAATCGCAAAGTTAATCAACTGAGCGATAAAGAGTTGGACGTTAAGTCCAAGGGTTTCGGCAATACCAGGTTCAACTGCGGCAACTTCGTGAGCAGTTTCAGCGGCTTGTGCGATGTGGATAAAGAAGTTTGGGTCGATCATACAATATTTGTTCAATTACGAATTACGAATCGCGACTTTTGGTCACGATTCACTATCCGGAATCGGATTACAAGATGAAAGTAACAACCAATGCGTAAATGGCGATGGCTTCTGCGAAGGCCATACCAAGAAGCATAGGCACGAAAATTTTGTCAGTGGCTTCCGGGTTACGACCAATGGATTCCATGGCCTTAGCACCAATTTTTCCAATTGCGAACGCTGGTAAGGCACCACCGATACCAATTGCAAACGCTTTGGCGAATAATTCTGCTGCTTCTGGGGACATAGTAGTTCCTTTTATAGACTTGATCGACGTTAGGTTTATGTTTATCGTCGTCGTATCTATAGTTAATTACGAACCAAGAACGAGGAATCAATACTGCTTCCCTGTTCTCGCTGCGCAATTAAACGCTCGGCGTGGCCTGCAAATCTCCTGTTTCCTTTCCGTGTGAATCATGTTCTTTAATTTCGGTTGTAGCAATCGTTAGATAAACCAGTGTGAGCATCGCAAAAACGGTAGCTTGAACCACTCCGACAATAATTTCCAAAGCGATAAATGGTAGTGGTACGAAATAAGCGATGAGTGAACCGATAACTGTAAGCAAAACTTCTCCCGCAAAGACATTGCCAAATAAACGTAAGCTAAGTGAAACGACTTTAGCGACTTCAGAGAAGATTTCTATCAAGCCTACAAAAAATTCGACAACCGCAGTGAGAATTTTTACTGGGTTAAAGCTTTTCACTGCATGATAAATATCACCAAGCTTTATGAACTTGTTAGCATATTTGAAGAAGCCTATAGCAGCAACACCAAGAACATGTGAAGTAACCACAGCTACAACGGCCATGGCTATGGTCATGTTAAGGTCGGTGTTGGCTGGGCGGAATAACGGAACGAGTTCTAAATGGCCATGAACAAATTTGTGAATGCCAATCGAACCAATCCCAGGAAGTAAACCGATCCAGTTAGAAACTACGATAAAGAAAAATAATGTTCCGACTAGTGGTAAAAACTTGATTGATTTAGCACGGCTATGGGTAACCTGATCAAAATACCCAAGGAGCATCTCTAGAGTTCCTTCAAAAAAGTTGAGTAACCCTTTTGGTGCTTTGCCGGCTTTGTAATATTTGCGAACACCGAGGTTAATAAAAAACGCGAAGACGGCGAAACCGATAACGGTTAGTCCTGCGTTAATAAACGTGTTGGTCACGGTAAAGTTATTGATGATGATAATTTCTTCGGCGGCCAGTGGCGGAAGTGCGAGCATCTATTTCTTAGTTAGCTGATCCTTGATCATTTTCAGGCGTCGGTATATCCAGTAGCTACTAATCGCTAAGGACAAGAAAATTCCGAGTACTGCGTAGTGGTTAGTATCAAAACGTTGGTCGAGATACTTTCCTAGGAAAATAAACAAAAGTAATGGAATGGCTAGGACAAAAGCAAATTCCGTAGTAAAACCGAACATTTGCATCATTAAAGCATGCTTTTTTTGCTCAGCTTCAGTTGGTTCTTTTGTGTCCATATTGTCTATTTTACGCCTCAATTATAACAAAATTGCCATATTGTGGCAATGATGACAAAATTGTGTTTTTCTGGAGCCGGCTGCCGGACTTGAACCGGCCACCTACGGTTTACGATACCGTTGCTCTACCAGATGAGCTAAGCCGGCCTGGGACTAATAGTAGCCTTTCTAAAGCTATATTACAATCCTGCTTTTGGAATATGAACCCACTTGTTGGCGTTTAAGTGCCACTGACCTACGTCTACCTTACCTAAGTTGTCCCAAAGTTTTTTAGCTGAGTCCGTATAAAGTTTTTCGTCGCGGATGAGTTGTCTGTGCCCTTTCCATTTTCCTGGTAATAGCGAGCCACGCTCTGCTAGTTCGCAAAGTTCGAAGTCGACATCTAAGTTATCGGCGTCTTTAACAATCTTAGCTTCAAGTGATTGGCGTTCGTGATACTCTTTGTGAATATCACTGTAAAAATCTGCCATGATAGTGCCTTCGAACATATCATGAGCGGCTTTGTCCTCTTTTTCATCAGCGTAAACTTTTTGGACATAGCTTAAGTCGGAAGTTCTGGTTTCAGGTGCATCGTGAACTAAGGCCATCTTTAAAACTTTATCTTCATTTACTGTTTTGCCTTGCTCGGTTTCCATGCGTGCCAAAATCAAAGCTAGCCATTGGACGCGAATGGTGTGGTCTAAAACATTAGCACAGTCTGTCCCTAAATGCTGTCTCCAGCCTCTTTGGATGTTGCGCATCGTCCCAATTTCGTAGAGGAATTCAATATTTCTTTCTAGTGACATATAGTTGATGAACTAAATTATTTCTAACATTTTAAAAAAGTCATACCACACTGGTTCTAGTCCGGGATTGGCGTTCCATTCCTCTTCAGAAATGTTCCCCGCTCTTAATGATTCTGTCTTACCAGCCAACTCCATAATCTCGTCGCGACTGTACCAACCTAACTGTTTAACCTCGTCTTCATTTGGCTTGGTCTCACCTGATACTGTTGCTCGGTAAATATTCCACTGATGCCAAGTTCCGTCTTCGCGTTTGCACTCGTTTTCGACACGCTTTTCAAGTAAAGGTTCTAATGTCTCTGCTTGCAATCCTGTTTCTTCTTGTAGCTCTCTTCTTGCGGCTGTTTCAAAGTCAGGATCACCATCTACGTGTCCTGCAGGTGCAGCAAAGCCAAACGGAAACTGATTCCGCTCAATTAACAAGATAGAATCGCCTTTATAAACGACAAGGCCGACGCTGGTGTGATCGCAAACTGCCATAGTTAGTTAGTCTTTCCGATTGAGGCAATAAAATCGTCGATAGTTTCGTAGAATTCGCTGAAAATCAAATACAAGCTTTCGGTTTCCTTCTGCTCACCAACAACAATCAGCTTTTTTCCTAACCCGTAACCAATGCCGACTTCGACATGGGATGATTTACCTGCTGGTAAAAGCAAAACCAACGTTTCAGAATCTTTTAAAGCTTGTAAGTCTCGGTCGTGGGTTTCTTTAACATGGGGATCGTTGCGCCAATCGGTAATGGCTTCCCACTGAGCCATGACTTCATGAGGGTTATCATTTTTAATGGAGTCTTCTTTATTGTCGTAAGTTTCGACGAAACAATAAACGCTTTTTCCTGTGGCGCGGATTTTTTCAGCCAGCTCCAAGACTTGTTCTTTGTTGCGATACCTGGATGCGATGTAGTAATCGTGTTTCATAAGTGTATCATTAATCTTTTGGAGCGGAATACGGGAATCGAACCCGTGTCTCAACCTTGGGAAGGTCGCATACTACCACTGTACTAATTCCGCCAAATTTAAAGTTATGGCAAAAATAGTATATCAAAAACGCCCCATCGTGACGAGGCGTTATATTGATTAAGCGTCGAATTTAATAAGGTATTGAACCTTGAATTTCGCTACTGCGTCGTTGTACCAGGCGGTAAAACCAGTCTGTTCAACAAAGATCTGCTGGAGGTGAAGCTTGGCTTTGTCTTCGCCCTCAGAGACATCTCGGTCTGTGACTTTAACGATGTGCTGGCCGTAGCGGCTGGTAATCTGTTTAACGTCACCAGATTTTGCATCTTTCAAAGCCACTTGGAATTCTGGAAGCATGTCTGCAATGAGAATGGTGCCAGCGTCACCTTCGAGATCCTTACTGGTTTCATCATCGCTGTAGGTTTTTGCTAAAGTGCCAAAGTTTTCGCCAGAGCTAATCTTTTTCATAACTTCATCGGTTTTGGTAAAGATCTCTGGGCTTAAATCGCGTTGGGAATTAAACCAGCTTTGTAATTTTGTTTGGAGTAAGTCAGGTCGGATAACTTCTTGCTTAAATTCGTCCAAATTTAGTTTGTAGTTTTCTTTAACTGCTGCTTCAAATTGAGCAACATCGCCACCAGTAAGTTGGGTTACCAGTTTTTGATAATGTTCTTCTATTTCAGTATCTGTCACTTCAACATTAAGCTTGTCAGCTTGAGCTTCGCTTTGAGCGTCAGCAATTAAGCGATCTAGAATTTGTTTATGGAGTTCAGAGCGCTGGCTTTCAGCTTCATCATTACCAAGCACTTCTTTAGCAATATCATAACGGTGCACCACGTCTTTCATTGAAACAATGTGGGTGCTGACCATGGCTGCAGGTAATGGGATCTGAGCAAAGACCTTGGATTTGTTTTCATCGAGTTGGCCAGTGTAAAGCCAGCCAATGCCAATGGCTAAGATCAAAACTACTATTAATATGACTCCGCCGCCAATGATCCATTTTGTGCGACCAGACTTTTTAGGTGTCTCTTCTACATCTTCCTCTTCGTGGTGTTCTTTTGTATGTTCCATGTTTCTAATTTATTTTATGGTTTAAAAAAATATAGCCACCATTCTTTAACTCGGGTTCCTGCTCCGATTTTGGGAGGAGCTTCTGTAGAGGCCCCAGCCACTTGCGGCTCATTAAAATTATACACTACTTCCCCGTCTTTCTTTAAATTCAGCTGCTGCCTGGCAATTCGTTCTTTATAATTTCCTGAAGATAAATATGCTAGTGATTCAGCGAGTTCTTGATTTTTCTGTTGTAAAGACTGCTGTTGTCCAGTCAAAGCTTTTATTTCAGAAGCAATCTGGCGTTTCTTTTGCCACTGATTGTAATGCATTTTGCCAAAGACTATTGTCGATGCTATGAGAACACAGACGAGAATAGCAAGTTTTTTAGGTGGCAATTTACGCATAGCATTAAAGTATTTTTTGATTCTTTTTTGTGTAACCGATGTGCTCTTGCAGTCGAGAAATATCTTCTAAATCTTTACCGCCGTGCTTTTCAATGAATTCCTGATGCGCGTCCCAGAGATAGTCTTTTATTTTTGCTGGTTCAGCAATGTAGTCAAGAATAATCGGTTCCATCAAACCAACAGCTTGTACTTCGACGTGTCCGTATTGGAATAACGATGACAGAACCCCAGTGGTTTTGTAGCTGACGTTAAGGATTCGATCAAGAGTTGTTTCAATAACTAAGAGTTTAAACCAACCTTGCCGTGAGATTTTTATCAACCTGTGACTCGTCACAACATATCGTCCTACTTGCCATGTTCTAAAAATATTAAAAGTGTGAACGAATATGAACGCGAACCACAGAAGGTATAGCGGAAAAAATCTATCGAACAACCCATAACGCATGAGTGGGTAAATTGGGATGACTGCTCCTAAGAAAAACATACCCAGTGGCTCGAAAAGAAGGATGGCAGTTTGTCTGTAGACTTGGAGCACTTCTTCTTCTGGGCGCAACGCAACTTTAGCTTTTCCTCGCTGTTTTAAGCGAACTTTATTGGTGTCTGGAAAAAAGCCAAAATCGTTAGGCATATTAGTAAAAGTTTGGTGCTGCAATTAATGCGAGCATGGCTAATATCATGACTATTGCGACCCCGTACATGACTTTATTAACCATTTGTCTATTTCTCAGCATAGATATAGTATATCACAACTATTTTTTGAGAACTGCCAAGAA
>CAYOVR010000076.1:0-6516 GCA_964407465.1 uncultured Candidatus Saccharibacteria bacterium | reverse complement strand
AATCTAAAAGCAAGAGTTTTCATATGTTTCTAGTATACGAAAAAAGCCACCCCTTGGGTAGGAGTGACTTTTTCTGAATTTATTTCTTTGCTGAATTTTGCTGATGTTCTGCGGAATTGATCAGCCCACACTTCTTGTATTTCTTACCGCTACCGCAAGGGCATGGATCATTGCGACCAACGTCGTTGTTACCAGCATCTGGGTCGACAGAAGCGGCTTGTGAGCCATCAGAGGAGCTGAATACGACGTTACTGGTAGCCTGTTGAACTTCTTGAGGAGCTTGCATTGTAACTTTCAAAACCATCGAAGCGATCTGCTTGTTCATTTCTTTAAGTAAGTTTTTGAACATCACGAATCCTTCTTTTTTGTATTCAACTAATGGATCGCGTTGACCGTAGCCACGTAAACGCACTGAGTCACGTAAATGATCCATCGTGTCTAAGTGTTCCATCCAAAGCGTGTCTAAAGTCTGCAAAGCAATGTAGCGCATGATCTGTTCGTATTGCTCTACGCCTAATTCTTGCTCTTTGACTGTGAAATAATCTTCAGCGGCTTTCGTTAAAGCATCGATGATCGCAAATTCTTTGCTAGCAGCATTACTACTTGCTTCCGCAACCTTAGCCTGAACCTCTGGTGTCACTGGTAAAATAGTGTTGGCTTGTTCAAAAATAGTTTTTAAAGCTTCTTGAGAATCTTCTATAGACTCAGTGTTGAATGTCACGAGTTCGGAAATTTCCTCACGAATAAAACCAAGAGCCTCTTCTTTTACATTCAAAGCTTCTTCGTTTTCGGCGATCACACCCAAATAGCGTTTGCGACGTTTGTAAATAACAGTTCGTTGATGATTTAAGACATCATCAAATTCAAGAACGTGTTTTCGAGTATCAAAGTTCAATCCTTCAATTTTTTTCTGGGCTTGTTCAATGGATCGAGAGACTAAGCTGGCTTCAATTGGCTGATCATCATCAAGGCCTAAGCGAGTCATCATGCTCTTCATGCGATCACCACCAAAGAGACGCATGAGATCGTCTTCCATGCTGACAAAGAACTGACTGCGACCGTTGTCACCCTGACGACCAGAACGCCCACGGAGCTGGTTATCAATACGACGAGACTCGTGGCGTTCAGTACCTAACACGTACAAACCCCCGGCCTCTTGGACTCGTTTGGCTTCTTCAGGGTCAATTGGGTTTCCACCAAGTAAAATGTCGACACCACGACCAGCAATGTTTGTAGCGAGCGTTACAGCGCCGAAACGTCCTGCTTGCGCGATAATATTGGCTTCACGTTCGTGGTTTTTAGCGTTTAAAGTCTCAAACTGGACCCCAGCTTGTTTTAAATGCTCGGCCAACATTTCATTTTTAGCAATACTAACCGTACCGATCAAAATTGGTTGGCCAACTTTGTTTCGTTCTTTGACTTCATTAGCAATAGCTCGGAACTTTGCTTCCTCAGTTTTGTAAACAACGTCTGGGGCGTCATCACGAACCATAGCTTTGTTCGTTGGGATTTGCGCAACGTGTAGTTTGTAGATTTTGAAAAACTCTTCTTCCTCGGTTTTAGCGGTACCGGTCATACCAGATAAGCGTGAGTACAAGCGGAACAAGTTTTGGAAGGTGATGGTTGCCAAAGTCTTGCTCTCTTGCTGAATTTTGACATTCTCTTTAGCTTCAATTGCTTGGTGAAGACCTTCGCTGTAGCGTCGGCCAAACATCATGCGTCCGGTGAACTCATCAACGATAATAATTTCACCATCACGAACAACGTAGTCACGATCGCGTTTGTACAAAGTCTTTGAGCGAAGAGCTTGCTCAATGTGATGCAAAGTTGTTACGCCTTTGCTTGTATCGTAAATATTCTGGATATTTAAAATCTTTTCAATCTTGTTAATGCCTTCATCACTCAAGCTGGCTGACTTATGCTTTTCATCGATAGTGTAGTCGGTTTCTTCTTGTAAGCGATCGACAATCTTTGCGAACTCAACATACTTATCGGTTGGATCTGTATCAGGTTGAGAAATAATTAAAGGTGTGCGGGCTTCATCGATTAAAATACTGTCGACTTCATCGACAATAACGAAGAACAGATCTCGTTGAACTAAACGTTCTGCTGATGGAACCATGTTGTCGCGCAGGTAATCAAAACCATATTCGTTGTTGGTTCCGTAGGTAATGTCGGCTGCATAAGCTTCACGACGAGTTATCGGTCGCATGTGCTTAACGTCCATGACTAACCCTTGAGTTTCGCTTTCTAAGCGATCGATTTCTTCTTGTTCTGGTTGGTATGTTGGATCGTAACGAAAAGATTGTTCATGCTGAATGGATGACACTGAAATTCCTAAATAGTGAAAGATCGGACCCATCAAACTAGCGTGCCATCGGGCCAAGTAATCGTTAACTGTAACTAAATGAGCGCCACGTCCTGCTAAAGCGTGCAAAACTAAAGGAAGCGTGGCTGTTAAAGTTTTACCTTCACCAGTTTTCATTTCAGCGATCTTACCTTCAGACAAAACTAAACCACCCACGATCTGAACATCGTAGTGTGATTTTGCAATGGAGCGATGCGAGGCTTCACGGGTTAAGGCGAAAACACGATTTCGAATTTCATCGAGTTTTTTGAAAACTTTTTCTTCTGATTCAAGTTTGCTGAGCTCGTCGCGAAAACTTTTGATTTCAGCTTGAATTTGTTCTTGGCTGAGCTTGCTAACTCCATCTTTTAACGAGTTGATTGCTGCAAGATCTTTACCGTAAGTATCGAGAGGATCTTTTTCTATAGAGAACAGTTTGGAAATAAATGACATAATTTGCTTTATATATGAGCCTTTTCTGGCGTTAAGTTCTGTAAATACTAATATAGTATAGCTTAAAATAGCCTAAAAACCAATGGTTTGTAGATATGGCGTTATTTGGTATACTTCCGGCAAGAAGGTCGGAATTCGCAGGAGGCATCAATGAAGAAACGCAAGCTGCTTGTGTTCGCATCAGGCGATGCGGAGGGCGGTGGCTCGGGGTTTGAAAACCTCGTTCGACAATCAGCACATGGTGGCACCTTGTATGCCAACATTGTCGGGGTCGTCTCCAATCACGAGTACGGGGGCGTCAGAGCTCGGGCGGAAATGCTCGATGTTCCGTTTATCCATTTCCCCAAGCCGTGGTCTGCTGAGAACTATCAGCGCATCGCGGCACAGTCAGGGGCGGAGTTCTTCGCTCTCTCCGGCTGGGTGAAGTGGGTGAAAGGCCTGGATCTTTCCACAGGCTTCAATGAGCGGACGGTGATCAACATTCACCCGGGTCCGACGCTGGATTTCGGTGGGACAGGCTTCTATGGCGACCGCGTTCACAAGGAGGTGATGGAAGCGTATAGGAGAAATGAAATTACGAGCTCAGCGGTGACGATGCATTTTGTCACCGAAATCTACGATGACGGGCCAGTGTTCTTCGAATGCAAGGTGCCAATACGGCCCGATGACACACCGCAGACGTTGAAGGCTCGTGTGAACGCTCAAGAGCACCTTCACCAGCCTCGAATCACGAGCATGGTTGTCAACGGCGCCATTTCGTGGGACGGAGTCGATCGTGATTCGCTCAAGCATCCGGAGGGCTACCGCATCGTGACCGTAGCCACGTGAGCCACGAAGCAGCGCAGACGCAACAAGAGCGGCCCCAACTGGAGCCGCTCGCATTTTTATCAAAAAACTTTTTTAGCTTCTTTTAAACATCGCACCGAGACGGCGACGTAAACTTATTTTCTTATCTTTTTCTTTCGTCAGTTGTTCCCGAATTTTTGGAAGGACTAAATCTAAAGCGGCGTAAAAATTATCAGCAGAGGCATCGGCATAATGGCCGTGGGGTTGAACTCGAATTTCTACTCTTTGAACTTCTCCGCTTTGATGATGCTTATCAATCTCTAACTCTACATGTACAGTCTCATCTGGCTTCAAAAACTTTTCCAAAGCTGAAAGTTTGTTTTCAATCTCAGCACGAACTGAATCGGTTAACGTAGTATTGGTCGCTTTTATGTTGAGATTCATAAGGTCCTTTCGCTTATTTGTCTTACCTTAAGTATATCACGATCGAACCTGCCTTAAAAACCGATAAACTCGGGTTCGTGCTCAAGCTCAACCCCTGTTTTCGATAAAACACCATTTTTTACTTGATTATATAGAGTAATAACCTCTTCCGCGGTAGCTTTACCTGTTTTATTCAAGATAATTGCCGGTTGGTTGGGATTTATTTGTGCTCCCCCAACCTCCATACCTTTAAATTCGCAAACATCGAGCAGGAAGGCTGTGGGGGTTTTGTACCCTTGAGGAACTGTAAGCCTATCTGCCATGGTTTCAAGTCGCTGGGCTTGCTCTTCACCAAATAAGTCTAGAATTTTCTTTTGCATGACCGCAAATTCATTTTTACTTAAAATTGGACCACGGAAAAATGAACCAGCGTTACCACGTTCTGGTGCATCAGGAAATGGAAACTTGGTATTTCGAATTTCAATAATCGCGTTTCGAATTTCTGGTAGCGCGATTGTTTGTGGCTCTCGATTGGCAAACCTAACTTTCAAATCACCGTAAGATAAATTTGGGTTAGGGTTCTTTGATAATTTTAAGCTCGTACTTAAAATAACATAACGATCTTTACTCGAAGTGTTAAAGATACTATGACGATAACTAAACTCGCATTCGTCGTGTGAAATAGTTTTAGTTGAGTTCGATTCTCGATCAAACACTAAAACAGATTCAACGACTTGGCTGGCCTCTTGTCCATAAGCACCAACATTTTGAACTGTAAACGCTCCGGTGTTGCCTGGGATGTGTGATAAGTTTTCGATGCCCCACAAGCCATGTTCAACAGCAAAAGCCACGACAGAGTCCCAGTTTTGGCCTGAACCTATGATGAGTCTGACATGAGTATCTGAAATATTTTCTTGCTCAATGCCTTCGTTCGCGAGTTTTATTACTAACCCATCGAAACCCTTATCGGAGACAAGGACGTTACTACCACCGCCCATGATAAAGACTTGTGCTGATTTTTCTTCTGCGAACTGCAAGGCTTCTTGAAGCTCATCTGCGGTTTTAACTTCGCAAAAATATTTCGCCGGTCCACCAATGTGAAAAGTTGTGTGGTTAGAAAGTAAAATGTTTTGTTGGATATCCATAATTACAAACCTTCGATAAATTCATAAGCTAGCTTATTAAAGCTACCAACTGCCATCACTATAACTACGTCATCATTTATCGCTTCAGCTTTTAAAATTTCTAAAGCTGCGGCTTTATCGGCAACTAATCTAACATTCTTATGGTGCCTGCTGACTTCTTTGACGACTTCCTCACCACTTATAGTTGCATTTTTAGCGTTTTCACCGGCAGGATAAATTTCGGCAATTAAAACCTGATCAGCAGCCTCAAAGCTTTTCACAAGTTCAGGGAGAGTTGCGACCGTGCGACTGAAAGTATGTGGTTCAAATATTGCCCATATTCGTTTTTCGTTATATCTTGAACGCGCGGCTTTTAAAGTTTCGCGAACAGCGGTTGGGTGATGTGCATAATCATCAATAACTGTAATACCATTTCTTTGTCCTAATAACTCAAAACGACGCTTAACTCCCCTATAGTCACTTAATGGGCCACTAACTAATTCATGGGAAAATCCCAAAGCTCTCACAGTGGCAATACAAGCTAAAGCATTGTAAACGTTAATTTTCCCTGGCAACGAAATTGCATAGTTTTCTAGTTTTTCGTTGGCTTCGTTTTTCTTGTCGCGGACTTGGAAAGTTGTTTGTTCGGGACCAAAGAAAATGTCGCTAGCTGTGTATTCACTCATTTCATTTAAGCTGTAACCAAAGCTAGCTACATTTGTTTCAAAAGCCAGTTTAGTAGCATTAGCGTCGTCGGCATTATAAATAAGCAAACCATCGGCTGGCATAGCATGAATTAATAACTTGAACTCCTCTATAATTTCTTCAAGATTACTAAAGACATCTGGATGGTCAAACTCAACGTTATTAAGAATAACAATGTCTGGTCGATAATATTGAAATTTAGGTGTTGGGTCATCAAACAGCGCCTTATATTCGTCACCTTCAAAAACAAAATAATGGCCATCGCCCTTATGAAAATTAGTTTCTGCTCCTTGGAGGACGGCACCAACCATAAATGAGCTGTCGTCAATTTCCCTTAAAACACTCCCTAGTAAACCGGCAGTCGTTGATTTCCCATGCGTCCCCGCTACAACAATACGCAGCTTGTCTTTAGACAATTCGTAAAGCAGTTCACAAAAGGAAGCATAAGGTAAGTCGTTATCGACGATGTATTTTACTTCAGGGTTATTTAAATCTTCTCTAGCGCTGAGAATATATAGATCAGCTGGGTTATCGATGATATTCTGAGCGTCGTAACCAGTAAAGTAATTGATATCGTATTTATCTAGAACATCTTTGGCCGGCGCATAAACAGTTTTTGCGTCACTACCAAGTACGGTATAGCCTTCGTCACGAGCAATTCCTGCAGTCGCCGACATA
>CAYOVR010000075.1:0-6542 GCA_964407465.1 uncultured Candidatus Saccharibacteria bacterium | reverse complement strand
AGATCGGCGTTTGGTAAATCAATTTTGTTAACGACTGGCATAATTTTCAAATCGTGTTCCATGGCTAACTAAGCGTTGGCGAAAGTTTGAGCTTCAATACCCTGAGTGCTATCAACCACTAAAATTGCGCCTTCACAAGCGGCGAGGCTTCGCGAGACTTCGTAGCTAAAATCGACGTGTCCAGGAGTATCAATTAAGTTTAAGGTGTAATCGGTATCTTTATAAGTGTACTGCATGCGCACCGGCTGGAGTTTGATGGTAATGCCGCGTTCGCGTTCTAAATCCATTTGATCAAGAACTTGGTCTTTCATTTCGCGGTTGGACACGGTATGGGTAATTTCTAAAAGTCGATCAGCGAGAGTTGATTTCCCGTGATCAATATGAGCGATAATGCAGAAATTTCTGATGTTTTCTTGGCTGGGCATGGAGATAGTGTAGCAAATATACACTAATAAAAGAAGCCGCTATTCGCGGCTTTTTGAAGGTTTGATTTTTAGTTTCTCTAGTATATTGTGGGCAAATTCGTTATTCATCCAGTAAAGCAAAACGATGTAGCCTAGCAGTCCGGCAAGCCCCGCAAATGCAACTTGGACGAAAATACCCACAGTCAGTTGAGTGTTAACGAAGGGTTCAATTAAGTAGAGATAGCCATACGAGATTACTCCGGCGACAAGGGACGCTAGAGCAATTTTACTCACCTCTTTAATGAGTGTTGTATCAAATGCGTGGAGTAAGTCGTGTGGCGCTGTTTTTGCCATGTTGACGCGCAAAGCGCCGAAAAGCAAAACAACATTAGTAAAGCTGGCGATAACGAACCCACCGACAATTCCGATAACGCCAAAGTGTTGGGCGAGTGTGTAAGATGCAACTGCATTAATAGCCATCGCAAACAAACCTATAATCACAGGAGTTTTGGTATTTTGTCTGGCATAAAACGCACGAGCAAATAAAGGAGTTAAGCTTTGAGAAAATAACGCGATGGTAAAGACACCGAGCGTGTTGAAAAGTAAAATGGTTTGTTCCCAACCAATTTCCCCGTGACCATAAACCAAACGAACTACTTGAGCGCGGAAGATAAGCATCCAAATTGACACCGGAATAATAAAAACTAGAATTTGTAAAATTGCTTTTTGAAGGTTGTGAATGAAACGGTCTTCGTCCTTTTGGGCAAAGTTTTGTGAAAGGATTGGAAATAAAGCGGCAGCAGTTGAGAGTGCAAATAAGCCGATTGGCAGGGCTTGTAGATCATTTGCTAAGTTATATGCAGAAATTGAACCCTCGGCAAGTAATGAACCAACATAAGCCGCAATCAGCAAACTAATAGCGGTAATATCTAAGCCAAATATTCTAGGTAAAAATAGTCTGGCCATTTTTCGGAACCCGGCATCACGCAAATCGAGAATTGGTTGCCAGCGGAAGCCAGTACGAAGTAATTCTGGAATTTGGATAAGCGCGTGTAAAGCCGCTCCGAGCAAGACCCCAATACCTAATCCAGTTAAACCCATTCGTGGGTATAAAACGAGTAATCCGAAAATGATACCGACGTTGTAAAAAATAGCAGCGATGTTTACGGCGAAGAAACGTTTGAAACTGGTTAAAACGCTTGAGAAAACATTTGAAATAGTAAAGATAATTGGTGACAGTAAAATTACTCGCGTTAAGTTTACGGTTTGCTGAAGTTTGTCTTCTGCAAATCCCGGGACTAAGAGCCTAGTTAACGGTTCCATGAAGATGAACAACCCAATTGAGACGAACAACATAAACAGTAAAGCAGTATTTAGAACAGTGCTCGCCAGTTTCATCGCTTTCTCTTTGTCTTGCATGTAAAGCTCACTAAACACTGGGATGAAAGCAACACTGAGCGTTCCTAAAATCAATAAACTGAAAATTGTATCCGGAATACGAAAGGCCGTGACATAGACATCGAGTGTATCGCTTAAGCCAAACTTACTTGCAAACAAAAACTGCCTGAAAAAACCTAAAAGTCTTGAGGCAAGGGTTAGTATTCCAATAAGTAGTGCAGCTTTACCGATTGTGAAATTATTTTCGAAATTGCGGATTCTTTGGATCATTCGATTTGTTCTAAAACTATGCCTGTAAATTGATCAGTGCGCAACTCGTGAGTAATATTTGTGGCGTGAGAATCGTTTATAGCATTTGTACTACTAGTTTGCCACAGTGCTTTATGGCTTGGGTATGAAATCTTTTGAACGATGGATTGAAGTGGTGCTCCGGGTTGTTTTTGAGCAACGAGACTGTACCTGTCTAATTTTCCAAGTCTGAAAGGTAAACTGTACTTTATCGTTACTTCTTGGGTTTGACCACCTTCGGTTACCATCCAGTTACCAAATACTGTTTTATCACTCTCTGTGCCAATATAAGTGCCACTTATAACGTGCTGGATGGCGTTAGCTTCTTGGCTAGCTATATCAGGGTCTTTGTTATAGGTGCTTACCGACTGAGGAATATCGACGACACTAAAACCAGAAGCTTCTAATAATTTAGAACCGTTTGGTACGTAAACACGAACATAACTTTTGTTAATTGTATTCTCGCTTTTCTGTAGAGTATTTTTTCTGGTAATCGTTAGAGTGTTTGTAACTTCGCCACTAGCGTTGATGTCAGTTTGAAGATGCATCCCCTGTTTGATGTATGTGTCAGTTTTAGTTCCGCCAAGGTTTGTGTTTGTAAGTGCAAGATAATCTCGATCTGAAGAAGCCACCGCTCCACCCCAATTGAATTGTTCGATTTTCTTTTGAGTGTCTTTGTCCCGCGCGTATAGTAAAATTTGTTTTTCAGAAAACGCTGCTTGTAAAGCTTCAAAAGTCTTTAGCTTTACAGGGACATCAAGCGTGCTAATAGTTTGTAAAAGGACTGGGAAAAAATCAGCGAGCATTTGTTTTGGCTGATTTAGATTGCGGTCGTAGTAGACAGACGTCACCAGTTGAGTTGTTTCAACGAAATTATCCGCAGTTAAAGTCGCCCCATACGCCGGCATATTGATAGGTCCTGTGATCGCAAGCAACTTAACGACTAGTTCGGGAGTCATGACCATAACCATGTCGGGAGTTTGCCCACCTTCTTTTTCGTAAAATGAGATCATCTTTCTGGCTGATTCAGGGAAGCTTAGGAACCAGTTTGAGTCACGTAAAAACCAGCGATCATTCACTGATAGTAAGGCGTGTGGCGGGGCAATAGTTTCAGTAAGTTGGCCATCAAGATCGTAGATGCTGCTAATTTTCATTTTGGTGATCCGGCCATTTGAAACATCAAGATCGCCGTAAGTACCTAGAAAGCCGCCCGTTGGTCTAAGCTCGTTGTTGTTTTGGAAGAAAACAAGTAGTTCCTTGTTACCGTCTATCATTTGAGCGAATAAGCCGTAGACTTCTTGGAAATTATGAAGTGCTTTTTGCGCAATCTTTACTGTATCGCGGGCTTGGATAAACAATAAGCGTTTATCTTCTGGAATGCTACTTTCTGCAACTGAGTTTAGTTTTTGTTCAGCGCTATCAACTTTTGCGACAACTTCTTGTACAGTTTGATTGAAATTAGTGAGAGCAGCTTTGTTATCGCCAGCATATAGGCCTTCAGCGGAGAATTTTACACCGTTAAGAACCTCGTAGCTTTTAGTTAAAGTTAAGCCGGCGTCAGTTAGATCAGTGATAGCAGAAACTACAGCTTCCGCGTCTCGTTTCTGAGGAATGAGGTTTAAGATGCCGTTTAAAGCTCCGCCAACATTTTGAATTTCATTTTGGGTTTGTTGAAATTGTTGCAACGCTCCTGCAAATTGGGTTTGGGCAACGGCGGTTTGTTGGTTTTGTAGTGACTCTTGAGCTTGTTCGAGCTGCTCCAAGCCGCTAGTGGTTATGCCCAAGACCTTTCCTTTGAGAGCTAAGCCACTGCTGACTACAGAGCCAGCATGCAAGAAAATTGTTGTGCTTAAAACGCAAACCAAAAATAAAGCCGCGCTAATTTTAAAAGCGGGTTGGTTAAGTGGTAAATTTTTATAGCGAACAGTGCGAATAATAAAAGCGAACGGTCTGTGAATTAATATTGCTGTATTAATACCACCGTCCCCAATTTTTTGAACTCCGTTAATCCCTGCTTTACTTATCCAAATAATAGTTAGTCCTGTGGCATAGAAGAGGTTGTAAACGTAGCGAAAAGGAGCTTTGATTGCTCGCATCATAAAACCAGGACGGCGCTCGGCGGCGTATTCCTGGAAGACATTGTGATGCAAATACAGTTTTATTTTTCTTTTACCCATTCTGTGTTTAGTTTAACGCGCTTGTCTCGAAATATTTAATAGAATACCAATCTCTGCCAGCATGATGATCATGGCTGTACTGCCGTAGCTGAAAAATGGCAACGGGATACCGGTTAAGGGTATAAGCCCACTAATTGCTGCAATGTTTATACAGACTTGGACTATTATAGTGCTGACAATACCCACTGCTAGTAGTTTACCAAACAAATCGGGGGCGCGCATAGCAATTTGAAAACCACGAAGCGCGAGAGCAATAAATATTGCTAAGATGACTAAAACTCGCAGAAGTCCGAGCTCTTCAGACATAACAGCGAAAATTGAGTCACCTATCGCCTCAGGCAAGTAATTATGCTTTTGACGTGATAGTCCGTAACCGTATCCCCATAAGCCACCGGAGCCAATCGCGATAAGTGCTTGGTTAACTTGATAACCAATTCCCTGTGGGTCAAATGAAGGATTCAAAAAGGTCGTAATGCGCCTTGCACGATAAGGTTCAAGCTTGATTAGTAACATTAACGCAGCGACGCTAAATCCCCCGACCATGGCAAAATATCGTAGTTGCATTCCTCCTGCAAAAAGCATGATCATTGCAGTGGCGACAAGCGAAAGCATGGTTCCCATATCAGGTTGCCAAATGATCAGCGCGGCAAACAAACCGATAATAGTCAGTGCGGGAAAAAGTCCAAAATAAAAGTCCTTAATTTTTGTTTGCTGTTTTGCTAACCATCCAGCCGTATAAAGAATGATGGCAAACTTCGCAAGTTCTGCTGGTTGAAAAGTGATAAATCCTAAGTGAATCCAACGAGTGGCACCATTCGCCGCGAAGCCAATACCAGGGACTTTTACTAGCATTAATAAAATTAAGGCCACTAGCAAAACTAGAGGAATCATTTTTTGCCAGATATGATAATCAAGCCTAGAGCAAATATAAAGAGCCGCCGAACCTATCAATGCACCATAGAGAAGTTGATGAACAAAATAGTAACTAGTGTTGCCAAAGTTTTTGTAAGACGTAACCGTAGAGGCAGAATAAAGCATGGCAAGTCCAATCAGCACTAGTGCGATGACTATCATTAACAGAATTCGATCCATTTTGTTTGAGCCAAAGTACTTCATAATGTTTTCCTCTCTAAAGCTTCAGCTCTCTGAGCAAACTGGTTTCCCCGTTCGCGATAGTTCTCAAACATATCGAACGAGGCGCAAGCTGGACTTAAAACAACAACGTCCCCAGATTCTGTAACTTGTCCTATCTGTTCAAAAATTTGGTCCATTGTACGTGCGTCTGTAAAAACATTTCCATTAAACCCACCAGCTTTCTTTAGTGCGTCGGTAATTCGGTCTGTAGTCTGTCCGATGATAATTAAAGCTTTAATGTTTTGCTGTGCAATAATTTTTTGAGCTAGTTCGGTGAAGTCAGAATGTTTTTCTGAGCCCCCAAAAATAAGGATCGTTGGCTCATCAAAAGCCTCGATTGCGGCAATCGTGGTTTCTGGTACTGTTGAAAATGAGTCATCGTAATATGATACTCCGTTGGCTTTACCGACAAGTTGAAGCCTGTGTTCGAGCCCTGGGAATTTCACCAGGTTGTCTATAATAGTCTGTGGCTTTATCCCCATTTCAAGGGTAACCAAGCTCGCTGCGCTAACGTTTTGGAGATTATGCTTGCCTCGAAGCACTAGCTCATCAAGTGCAACAAAGGGTTTTGGAAGATCATCGGTTAAGCCAAAAATCTCCACCTCATCTTCACCGGAAATATATGCACCTATGTCAGGCTTCTTTCTTTGACTTATCCAGATTACGTTTGCCGGTGTAAGTTTAGAAAATTCTGCGCTGGCAGGATAGTCTGCGTTGATAATCGCAAAATCCTTCTCGGTTTGGTGAGCGACAATATTATGCTTCGTGATATTCTTTAACGCTTTGATGATGATCAAGATGATCTTGTGTCACCATAAGCACTACTGCAAACTGCGGACTTTTAGCGGCGTCTTGAAGTTGAAAACTCGAAAGTTCGTAAACAATAATATCTTGCTTTGTGAGGGTGTCGAGTATTTCAAATGGTTGAGTTTTGCCAATATTACCAGTAAGAAAAACCCGTGAGTCTGGTTTTAGTATCGAGTCTGCTTTGTAAGCTTTTGTTGTTAAAGCGTTTTTTACAACTTCGTATATTAAAGCGCTGGTAGTACCCTTGCCTTTCGTTCCGGTAACTCCAATAATAGTCGCGGGACAATTTTCCAAAAACCAACAAGCCTGGCTTGTCACAAGAGTGCCGTTCTTC
>CAYOVR010000074.1:0-6555 GCA_964407465.1 uncultured Candidatus Saccharibacteria bacterium | reverse complement strand
GTAAATTTACCGAAGGTACGTTCGCGGGATTGTTGAATCAACCAACCAATGTGGTTTTGAATAACCAATTGCTTGTTTTCTCGATTCGTGATTTGGAAGATCAGCTTCGTCCGATTGCCATGTACATTGTCCTTGGGCATATTTGGAACATTGTTCGTTCTGACTTGAAACGTCGCATTTTAGTTCTAGATGAAGCTTGGATTATGATGCAACATGAAGATTCCGCCCGTTTCGTCTTTGGTATTGCTAAGCGTGCTCGTAAGTATTACTTAGGTCTAACAACGATTACACAAGACGTTGCGGACTTTATGACCAGTCCTTATGGAAAACCTATCGTTACTAACTCATCTATTCAGTTGTTGTTGAAGCAAAGCCCGGCCGCCGTTGATATTATAGCCGAAACATTTTTCCTCACAGAAGGGGAGAAGTACTTGCTTCTTGAAAGTGATGTTGGTGAGGGGATTTTCTTTGCGGGGTTGCGTCACGCAGCTATCAAGATTTATGCGTCGTATGTGGAAGATCAAATTATTACAACTGATCCGAAACAGTTGATTGAAATCGAAGAAAGTAAGCAAGAGCTTGCGGATACTGCCGTACAATAAGTAGAAAGGACGAGATGCCTGTTGATCCGGATATTTCACAACCTACAGCCGGGGGCGGGTATCGGCCAGGGTATAATCCTGATTATGACCCTGACGAGGTTTCGTCGCGTCCAAAATCAAAGAAGCAAAAGAAGCGCGAAATTGAAGATCGGTATGATCGGACCATGGATAATTTTATCGATTCTGCTGGGCCAAACGGACCAAGTAAACTTCAAACTGCTAAGACAGTTGCCAGCATGAGCGCTCAGTTACTGAGTCATCCTAAGACAGTTTTAGGTGCTCAGCTTAAACGCACGCTGGCTCAAGCAAATATGCCTGCTGGAAAACGTGCAAGTAGCAAAGATTTTTCTGGTCTCCGACCTGGAAAACGTAAGTTTAATCCTCGAGAAGACTCTCCTTTTCCTGGTGGGGACGCCGGGAATAAAGATAGGAAGAAAAAAAAAGGCGCTGGTGTATCTGGAACAGCTGGCTCACAAGCAGCGCAGGAGCAATCTGGTAAATCGAGAGACTTTCCGTATAAATTTCCAAGTGCAGCCGGTGGTGGCGCAGCGGGTGGAGCTGGTAAAGCTGGTTCATTGGGAGGAGCCGGGGCAGCAGCTGGTGGGGCTAAAGGTGCTGGTGCGGGAAAAGGTGCGGGTATAAATCCTCAAGAAGTACAGGAAGGTCTGTCTAAAGTTGGTCAGCATATTGCGAAAGGAGATTTCAAAGGGGCAGCCAAAGAAGGCCTTCAAGATGCCGCCACTATTGCTGCCGAAGTAGGTGAAGGACGCGCCTTCCTTTTTTTGGTAACGTGGGCTTTGCCAACGCTCGGTTTGTCTTTAGTTATTGGCGGTACCGCTTTATTAATCGCAAACATGTTTGTGAATAAAAAGGCGGGAACTCATATATCCATGCCTTTTTATCAAAAGGCTGTGATTTTGTTGTTGGATGCACTCTGGGCTTTGATACTATTTTTAATTCTGATTGTATCCGTTGCATCGTTTTGTTATGCTTTGACCTCTCCGAGCTATGCAGCAAGGCTTGGTGCCTTAATTGTTAGTCCTGGAACTGCTATTCCTGGTGAGGTAGGAAGATATATTCTCCCAACAGAAGTCAGTAATTTTTGTAGTAGTATAACTGGGAATGCTGCGTCTTCTGGGCAAGGAACTGCAAGTGGAACTATACGCGGTCCTGGTGGTAGCGGCTCTGGTGGGGGACGGTGCCAGCCAGCTACCTCTCCTAGTCCCGCTACAGTAGAAAATCTGGCGAGCTCTTGTTTTGGGCAGTATGGTCCAGACGTGGTCAGACAGGCTTCGATAGTTGCCCAAGCGGAGAGTAATGGTGACCCTTCATTGCCGGTCGGTGCCCGTTCATGCGGTAAGGGTAAACCTCTAGCGCGTTGCGTTGGCGGAGAAATTCCAGTCTGGGGGTTATATCAGATTAATCTTATTGTGCACAAAGTTGATGGTTTAGATTGTCCTTCCGCGTTTAGGACCACTAGCGGGGGACGTCACAACGGAAGATTTTGCAACGCTGGTAATCAGTGTGTTGTAGTTGATCCAGTGTTGTATGATAAGTGTGCTAAAGCCGCTGTAAATGTCGAGAAAAATACTAAGGTAGCATGTGAGTTATACAGGATAAGCATAGCGGCGAACAGGCCAGGTTGGTGGGATTGGGGTAATATCAATAATGAACATGGTATTCGTTGCGGTTTCTAGTCTTAAGTATTTATTATGAAAACCAATAATTCAAAGATCATAGGTTATTTACTAATATTCTTGATAGTAGTTGGTTTGGTTTTAGTTATGTATACTATTGTGGTTGATGTTGAAAAGGATTCAGTTTCTGCGGATGTATCTCAGCAGAATATAGAGCGGGCAATTAATAACCCAATAGAAATCAATGAGTCATGGAAAACCTTGGTGAGAACTGACGAATACGAGATTTCGTATAGTGAGGTTGGTGAGAGTCGCTCATTTTTTATCACAATTAATGCCCAACCTGCTTTGGAAATCTCTAAAGAAGCGGAACGGGCTCTATTAGAAACGTTAGGTATAGATCAAGGTACTGCGTGTGGTTTACCCTTAAGTATGGGCGTTCCGTCAGCTGTGGATAGTAACCTCTCTGGATATGTATTCGGACTTAGTTTCTGTTTCGGGAAGAATCATATTTCGGATGTAGCACCTTGAAATTAGTGAATAATTTTATAAAGGCAACTAAACTTAGATAATAACTTAAAATATGGAAAATTTCGAACAAGACCCAGAGTTAATTCCGAAAGAGACAAAAAATTTAAAACTATTAAATGATGACGGTAAGCGTTCGGTTTTTATTGTTGTTGCTATAGTTGCTTCTGTTGCGTTGATTCTTAGTGCCATTATCATTGGCTTGGCCGTGGTATACACTGGAATTATTTTGGAGAAAAAACTTGATAGGCTTCAAGTCAGCAATACAAACGTTGAACAATTACCGCCAGATGAACCGGTTGATATAGCTATCACCGAGAGCATGACACGACTTGGTAATGAAGATGCACCAGTTGTCCTAGTCGAATACGCTGATTACCAGTGTCCTTTTTGCGAAATATTTTTTTCTGAGACTTTCCCCAGCTTAAAGCGAGACTACATTGATACTGGAAAGGTTAGATTTTACTATCAGGACTTCCCCTTCTTAGGTGAAGAATCACAGTTTGCCAGTGAAGCCGCGAAGTGCGCCAAAGAACAAGGAAAGTTTTGGGAGTATCATGATTATCTCTATGCTAAACAAGATGGGGAAAATGGAGGGGCGTTTGCGCAAGTTAATTTAAAAAAATTCGGAGCTGAGTTGGGTCTAGATCAATTAAAATTCAATAACTGCGTGGATAGCCGTGTATATAAGCCAGATGTTGAAGCAGAATTGAACGCTGGTCAGAGTCATGGGGTAAGTGCGACACCGACCTTGTTTATAAATGGTCTAAAGTTTGAAGGAGCTCAGGATTACGAGGTTTATAAGGAAGCTATTGAAAAAGCCTTACAGAACTAAGGTTAGTATGGTACAATAATAAAAAGATACTAGGGACAGAAACTAACACAAAAATGAACAAAAGAGCGATAGCGATATTAGGAGCAATTTTTTTATTAATCGTGGCGACACTGGTCTTTTTGATACTGCAGCGTCGATCGGCTAATAAAGAAGAGGCTGACCCAGTTGTAGTTGAAGAGACAGTTCAAGAACCAGTTGAGCAGCGTCGTTCGGCAAATAAAGAAGAAGAGCCTGTAGTAGTTGAAGATCAGATCACTCAAGAGCCAATAGATCTTCCAGCAGAAACTAAGGCGATCAAGCTTACTGATGATCAAATTATTTCACCGGTTTTGTTTTACCAAGGTGACGGGATTACTTATTTCAATCGTCAGGGTGAACTTTTCCGTAATTCTTTGCAAGTCTCAGGGTCAACAGTACTTTTAGCCAACAAAGAAAAGTTGAGCTTGCCTTTGAAAGCTGGAATCAGTAAAGTTTTATGGCCTCAAGACAGCGATAACTATATCGCTGAAATTAATAACGGCTTACGCACAACTTACACGGTTTATGTCAACGATCGAGGTGGTTACGTCGACTTACCTGCGAATGTAACTTCTGCAGATTGGATGCCAACTGGTGAACAGATGCTTTACATCTGGCTAGCCAATGATAAGTCAGCGTTGTATCGTGCGAACGCAGATAATACCAATTTCACGAAACTTGCCGACATTTGGGAAAACGATGACAGAATTCATATTTCTCCAGATGGAAAGAACGTTTTGTATTATCGCACCCAAAGCCAAGAACCAACAAACAATATAAACCTTGTTACTACTGACGGCAAAACTTTTCGTTCCGTAATCAAAGATGGATTTAATGTTGGTGCGCTTTGGGCTCCTGACAGTAAACATTTCTTGTTCGGGAAGCGTGATGCAAGTACAGAAGCAATTGGATTGTGGATGGGAAATATTGAAACTGGTGAAATCAAGTTCTTAGGAGTTAACACCACACCTGAAAAGGCCGTATGGACAGCTAACAGTGACACCGTGGTTGTGGCTGTGCCAAAACAACAAGGCCTAGACAGTAGCTTAACTGACGATACTATCTACTCAATTAAGATTTCTAATTCCGATAAGCAAACGTTTGATCCTGGAATTCAGATCGATGCTGAAAACTTATTCTTAAGTCTTGATGCTGACCGTGTATTTTTCAAGGGCATGCAAGATGGTGGGCTGTATTATTTAAACTTACAATAATTGTGTCATAAACACCCTCTGAGAAGAGGGTGTTTTATTTTATAAAGTTTTGATCTGGAATCTGATATACTGGTATATATGGTTAAAACAAAGACAATTTTTGCTTGTAGTAATTGCGGGGCTAATACGCCTCGTTGGCAGGGGAAATGCCCTACCTGTGGCGAATGGAACACTTTAGCTCAGCAAGAGGTTATGCAGACTAAGTCTTCTTCGCAAAAGACTCTCGGACAAGCTGGAAAGCCCCAATTGATATCGCATTTAAAGCACGAAGACTTTCAACGCTTTGATACAGGAATAGCCGAATTAAACTCCGTATTGGGTGGTGGAATGGTTCCTGGGAGCATGGTTTTATTGGGTGGAGACCCAGGAATAGGAAAATCGACATTGGCTTTGCAAGCCGCGATTTTCGCGCAGAAACATGGTAAGAAAGTTTTGTATGTTTCTGGTGAAGAATCGGCACATCAAATAAAGATGCGTGCAACACGGCTTGAACCGAATGCCGATGTCCTTGTCTTTCCGGAAACAAACTTAGAAACAGTCATGGCGACGTTAATTGCTGAACAGCCAGACTTGGCGATTATTGATTCAATTCAAACCATGAACTCTCAGGAGATAAATGGCGTGGTTGGTGGTGTGAGCCAAATTGCATACGCAACTAATAGTCTAATGCGTGTGGCAAAAGAATATGGTGTTGCTGTGCTGATAATCGGTCATGTGACTAAGGAAGGGATGCTTGCAGGGCCAAAAACCTTAGAGCATATGGTTGATACAGTGTTGTATTTGGAAGGGGAACGTTTTACTTCACTACGTTTGCTTCGCTCAAACAAAAATCGTTTTGGGAGTGCTGGCGAAGTTGGCGTGTTCCAAATGGATGAATCTGGTTTAGTTGAAGTTTTAAATCCTTCTGCGTTATTTTTAGAGCATAAGGATACACCTTTGGCTGGAAGTTGTACTACGGCGATATTAGAGGGCAACAAAGTCCTTCTGCTTGAAGTCCAAGCTTTGACGAACGCTTCAACATTTGGTTATCCCAGGCGGACAACTTCTGGTTTTGATTTAAATCGTTTACAGCTGATTTTAGCTATTTTACAAAAAACGCTAAAAGTCAATTTGAGCAATCAAGATGTGTATATAAATGTAGCTGGTGGATTTAAGTTAGATGAACGGGCGGCAGACTTGCCAGTAGCGTTGGCTATTTTGTCGTCGATGGAAAACAAAGCTTTGCCATCTGAGTTACTAGCGTTTGGCGAGCTAGGATTGCTCGGCGAGATTCGATCGGTTAGTCAGCCAGAGAAGCGGGTTAAGGAAGCAGAAAAACTTGGTTTCAAACAGGTTGTTATGGGTGGTAGAAAAAATATGGGTAATACATCGAAGGTTAAAAAAATTCAGGTAGATGTTATCCAATCTTTGGTTGAGCTGAAAAAATTGTTCTCAAAATAAGTCTATAAAAAAGTTGAAGCCGAGAAAGGTTCACGCGTGGCTTGGGGGCCCGCTTGGTGTGAAGCTTTCTCGGCTCTGGTTTCGTTGGGGGTCTACACGAGGATGCCGATTTCGTCGGCACGGACTCTCCAGAAGCTGCGCGGGCTGCTCTGGCCGTTCGTCAGAATTTTTCGCGTCGTGGGATCCGCTTCGTGAGCGGTGACGCGGTCACCTTCGATGGACTCGATGACGACGGGGATCTTGACGCCTCCCATTCCTTTGGGTGCTGCGTAAGTGAAATC
>CAYOVR010000073.1:4151-6588 GCA_964407465.1 uncultured Candidatus Saccharibacteria bacterium | reverse complement strand
CAAATCAAGAGATTGATATAAAAGAAGAAAATCCAAGTATCGACAGTGTTGAGACTATTAAAGAGCAAGACATAGAAGAAGACACAAAAGAAGAAGAAAATCCTGTAGAAAATAATCAAGAAACCAAGGAAGAAGTTATTGAAATACAAGATACAAAAGAAGAGACGCCTGTTATAGAAGAAGTTAAAACCGAAGAAACAGTTTCTTTTTTGAGAAAGATTTTTTCTACCGCACATGCCCAGGAAGAAGTTGCCCCTGAATCTAATACTGAAGTCGCGCCAGAAGAAATCCAAATTGAGGAAATTGTAGAAGAGACACCTATTATTATTGAAGAAATTGCCGAAGAGGCACCTGTTGTTGTTGAGGAAAGCAGTGTTCAGGAGCAGACGCTAGAAACACCAGAAGAAAATAACCCTGTAGTTGAAAATGAAAATAGTGACCAAGGTGAACAAGCAACAGAAGATACTTCGACTTTTAATGTAACAACAGATGGTGAAAGTAAAAATTCTGACGAAGAAATAAAAGAAGAAGAAATTGAAACATCTCCAAATGACATTTTTGAAGTTGTTTACACGTTGGACGGAGAGACTTGGGATGTTTTAGGTAGAGTTAGAAAAGATAAGTGGCAAGAGTCAACATTTGAAATTCCTTATGAAAAAATAACTACTTGGGACGATCTTTCTAAACTTCAGATTAGATTAAAAATTTTGCCATCGTTTGACACTATGCCGGTGATTTATTTGGATGCAATTTCTTTGTCTGTTGAATATGTTGATTCAAACATTGAAATAGAAACAATAGATTTTAATAATATTATGCATACAGTTCAGACCCCTGAAATGTTGGTTTTCTTGGCAAAAAAAGATAATAAATACGGAATCTGGGTGTTAGATAAAAGTGTTATTGGAAAACCTGAAGAAAGTTTGAGAAAACTTGAGACTGTGGGTGTTTTACCGTATGAACCTGTTATAAAAGATGGAATTATTTTTTGGGTTGTTGGTGATCCTCAAACTGTAGTAGAGGAAGTTGCTGAAAATATTGTTCCAGATTCTGTTGACGAGTATTTAAATAGTAGCGATCCTCAACCAGAAATTGAAAATCTAGAACAACCTCTAGAAAATACCGAAACAATAGAAACACCAGTCGTGGATGTCATAGATAATGAAATTCCATCAGTTGTAGAAGAAGAAACCGAAGATAACATAGAAGTAGATTTACCAATTGAAACAATTGATTCTTTGGATATTCCAGAAGAAAATACAGAAGGTATAACAGAAGTTTTAGAAGGACAAAGTCCTACTGCAATTGTTGGGTTTAGAGAAGATTTAGGCTATATTTCTCAGACTATTTTAGATACTAGTAATAAAGACAATTGGTTGAAATTTGGTGATTACGCTGTTGCATGGAAAGATGGAAGTTTTGTTATTTTTGATATGTTGGCTTCGATTAATAGTGTTTTTGATTCTATTTCGATAAATAAAAATACTCCAAATATTTTACCTAAAACTTATAGAGAATGGATTGTAAATATTCCAGATTTTGAAAAAGATGAAAAAGATTTAGAAGTTATTGACTCAGAAGAGCCGACGGGTGAGGAATCAACTGGAAGTGAGACAATAGAAGATTTACCAATTGAGATAAATGATCAAAATACAGATTCTGTTGATACAGAAACTGTAGATCAAATCGAAGTTATAGATGTTGATAATACAGAAGAGATACAAGAAGTAAATTCTTCTGATAATGAGCCGGCCACTGAAAATTCGAGCCCTGAATTATCTATATGAAAATAATAGGATATTTAAAATATATGATTAAAAGATTTCCGCGTTATGCGTTTGTTTTCTTTTTAATTTTTTCAGTTACGATTTTAAATATCTCAAGTGTTATTTTGGGAAAAATTATTAAAGAAGAGACACCAAAAGCTGAAGCTGGTTTTTATCAGTATTCTCCGACGAGCGGAAATGCTGTTTTGGGAACTGCTGTGGCAAATTCGGCAACTCAAGTGGCTTCTTATCGAGGAACAATAGCTACGGACAACATTGACTGGTCTAATGCAGGTACAACAACAGGATTTAATATTCAACTTTCTTTTGAGAATATTGTCTATAATGGCGCAAATAAAATTATTGTAACAACTGAGTCAGCCAACGCTTCCGGTACACGAGCTTATTTTGTGCAAATTTGTGATTGGGCAAATACTACAAGCGTTAACAATAACGCAGATACAGAGTGTACTGGTGGGGGCTGGAGAACGCTCAACTATCCATATGGAACAGGTTTTACTAACTCTACAGATACCACTACTACTTTTGAAATATATAATGGATATTTTTATACCGGTTCTTCTCCTGGAACTACTATTACAACACCATTACAAGATTTTGTTTCAAGTAATACTATTCTTCTTCGATATTATTCTTCCGTAAACTCAGTC
>CAYOVR010000073.1:0-4141 GCA_964407465.1 uncultured Candidatus Saccharibacteria bacterium | reverse complement strand
ATTTTCAAAAAATGGTTCTTATACGGGTGCAACTACAAACTTCTATACAACAGTAAGAGGCACTGACAATGTTCGTATGAGTATGACGAACCAAGCGGGAGCTGCAATGGATATTGATTACGGATTTAGAGGAATCGAGACTTTTCCCGGAGCAAATACTATTTTCGTTAACTGTGAATGCGCTTTTGTTTCCGCCACGGCCATGACTTACAATGTGGCAATTTATAATTACACGACTCCCGGATGGGAAGATCTTCACTCAGGACAAATAACCGCCACCGGAACTTCCTCTGATCAGTTGAATTATTTTGCAAAAAATAATGTGTCACTTTCTGATTATATTTCTGGTGGAGAGGCCCAAATTCGTATCTATAGTACAGTCACGGGTACTCAAACATTTCAAATTGACCAATTATATATTGTTGTTGGAGCGACGACTAGCGGAACAACTGGTTCTGAAGTTTCGTACGGTGACGATAATGCAACCACGGCAACAAATACTCAGACAGTGGATGCTTTAACTGCAACCGATACAACGGGGGCTGATTGGGAAGTAGACACTTGTCTAAACACAACCTCGCCTTGTGCTTCAACTCCATATCATACTGACAGAGCTGGAACGATAGGAACAAATCATGCTGCATCTTATAATCTATTGATTGACGCGGGTGAACCGACGCATTCTGATCTGACAGCAATTCGTTTAATCACTCGACATAGAAGCAATAGTACACTCATGACAGCTCAAACAAGTCTTTTAGACACTTCTGGACAGATTGCAGGAACAACAATTGCCGGAAGTTGGACATCGGTTGGTGTAACGAGTGCTTCAACAAACTATGTTTTGGGTAATACCTTATTACAAGCCAATCCAGAAGATCATTTGTATCACGATAGTGATGATATAAGAGTTCGTATAAAAACAACAGTTAGTACTCTTACTACAGCCGTAACTGTTAATTGGGATTTTGCTATGGTAGCACTTCGGTGGGTAAATGATCCTAATTATCGAGGAACTCTAACAACTCAATATATTCCAACGGGCGGTGGACTTGTTTTGGGCACAGCTGTTGCTGTTAGTGCGACAAACACCGGTACATGGAGAGGATCCCTAGCAACAGACAATGTCTATTGGTCAAATCTAGGAACCACTACTGGTATAAATGTATATGTGGATGTTGGGAATATGAATATCAATAACGCCAATAAAATGATTATTACGGCAGAGCAGAAAAATGTCACAACGGCTAGGACTTTTTTCTTGCAGATTTGTGATTGGGTAAGTACGACAGGAGTGAGTCATTCGGCAGATACAGAGTGTACCGGTGGAGGTTGGCGAACACTTCAAATACCAACTGCAGGTACTGCTGAAACCTCCGATACCATAAAAACTATAGAAATATGGAATGGATATTTCCCAACAGGTTCAAACCCTGGAACACCAATAGACACCCCTCTTACAAATTTTGTAAATAATGGCACGGCAAGAATAAGATATTATTCGACCACGAACTCTTTGGCTCAGTTTGATATAGATAGATTGATGATTGAAGTTGGTATTGATCCTGTTTATTATCCAGTTTCGTATACAAAACAAAATTCCTGGACTGGAAACTTTGCAAACGCCATAAACTATACAGTTCTTTCAGATAACAACCGTGTTACTTTGACAAACCAAACGCCAAATCCAATGGATGGGTATTTTGAGTTCGCTGATATCCAACCTTATTCAGACGCGAATACTATTTTTGTTTATTTAGAAGGTGCTTATGTTTCATCCACTGTAATGACTTATAATTTAGCAATTTATAATTATACGAGTCCCGGATGGGAAGACTTACATACAGGGCAAATTACTTCTTCGGCAGGAAATACTGAACAAATAAATTATTTTGCCAAAAATAATGTAACACTTTCCGATTATATTTCGGGAGGAAAAGTACGAATAAGAGTTTATAGCACCGTAGCTGGAACTCAAACATTTGGTATTGATCAATTGTATATTGTTGTCGGTTCTACAAACACAAGTACAAGTCTTTCTGAAACTTCTTTCGGTGATGACAACGCAACCGACGCATCAAATACTCGAGATGTTGACGTGCTTACAACTTCAACGGGTGGAAATATGTGGCAAGTAGCAACTTGTCTAAATAACACAGCTACTTGTGCGACAACCCCTTATGCTACTGATTGGGCGGGAACTTGGGGAACGCACTATTCTGCGTCTCAAAATGTTTCGATGCCTGTAACTTTGCCGGATAATTCTGCTGTGACGGGAGTGTATTATGCCAGTCGCTTTAGAAGCAATGTTACAACAAATACTGTATCGCTTGGCCTTCAGGATTTTACTGGTCAGTTTGCTCCAGGTACAACAGCTGTTGCTGGTGGCTGGTCTTTGGTAGGAGCAACAAACGCTCTTACTACATACACACTTACTTCCGGTATGTGGCTAGTAAACCCAGAAGATCATGTTGATTTGGATAATAATTTAGTGAATCTTCGACTTCGAACTACTACTTCAACAGCTGTTGTAACGGCTACTCGTGATTGGGATTTTGCATTCGTCAGTGTCAGGTATATGCATTTGCCAGCAGTTCCATCTGTTACATTTTCTATATCTGACAATACGGTTGGGTTTGGGACGCTCTCTTCTTCGTCAGCAAGATTTGCAACCGGTGACGGAACTGGTTCTGGTACAGAAGTCGAAGCTCATACAATCTCTGCTTCATCTAATTCGCAAAACGGTTATTCTATTTTAGTAAATGGGGATACTTTGACATATGGAGGTAGCACAATCGATGCTATTGGTAATACAAATAGTGCTTCAAGTACTGGAACGGAACAGTTTGGACTAAGGGCTGTGGCAACTGATGGAATCGGTACTGTTACTGCGCCGTATTCAGCCAGCGGATACGCACTAGATACAAGTAGTTTTCCAGATCAAATTGCTGGCGCAACAGCTGGAGATGGAGAAACAACAACATATTCTATGAGATATATTGCAAATATTCCTGCCAGTCAATCAGCTGGAACTTATACTTCAACACTTACATATACACTGGTTCCAAATTTCTAAAAGTTCTTTATCCACAAGCTATTTTTTTATTTTTAAATAAAAAGTAGTAGAATAAATAAGTATTATGATAAATAAAAATGTTCTTAAGTCTAAATTTAAATTAGTAACCAGTTTTTTCGTTGTGCTTTCTTTGGTAGTGTCTTCTTTTGGAATTTTCCCATTCACAACAGATGCTGCCGCTGTAACTTCTTTTAAAGATGTTTTAAGTAGAGAAAAAGCTGCTACTTTATCTAACCATACTATTACTTTTACAACTCCAACAGGTGTTGCGGGTGCGGCAGAAATTGTTTTGACTTTTGATAACTCAACAAGTATTCCGGTCGCTTTGGATTATGAAGACATAGACTTGTCTGATGACGGAGTGAACGTAACTCTTGCAGCAGCACCATCTGGTGCTACTTGGGGAGTTGTTAGAACATCTTCTACTGTTATAACTTTTACAAATGGTTCAGGTGCAGTTGCGGGAGGTAGCGTAATTGAAATTGAAATTGGTACAAACGCCACAACTGGATCAACAGGAGCAGAACAAATAACTAACGGTTCAGCGGGAACAACTCTCTTAGCTTTGTCTGGATCTTTTGGTGATACAGGAACTACTGCTTCTTATATTATTGCTGATGACCAAGTCGTCATAACAGCAACCGTTGATCCAACTCTAACTTTTACAGTTTCTGATAATACTGTCGGATTTGGAACCCTAGGTTCAGGTGCTGCAAGATGGGCGACTGGAACATCTGGAACTGGTTCAGCTCCCGCTGCTTCGTCAGGTGCTCACGAACTTACAATTGGAACGAATGCTTCTGGTGGTTACGCTATAACTTATAATGGGGCAACTCTAACGTCCGGTGGAAACACTATTGATGTGGCAACAATTGCAGGAGATGCTGACGGTACACCTGGATCAGAACAATTTGCATTAGGAATTGACGACAACGGTGGAAACGCTACTATTCCTTCTGCTTATGATTACGGGTCTAATAATTACAAGTTCGTAGCTGGTACAACTACAACTATTGCTTCAGAAACTGCAGCTTCGGCAACTGAAACAATTGATGTTCAATATAT
>CAYOVR010000072.1:6231-6797 GCA_964407465.1 uncultured Candidatus Saccharibacteria bacterium | reverse complement strand
GAAAAAGTCACTCCTACCCAAGGGGTGGCTTTTTTCGTATACTAGAAACATATGCAAACTCTTGCTTTTAGATTGAAACCTGGTCAACTCCTCAAAGAAGAGCTTGAACGCCGCATGATTAATGCCGATATCAAGGCCGGGGTTTTGCTATCGATAGTAGGTGCTCTCAAACAGCCGAATTTACGTATGGCTGGGGCGACTCCTGAATCACAGGAAATCAAAAAGTTTGAGGGAACCTATGAAATTGTTTCCGGTACTGGCACATTTTCTCCTGATGGTTGCCACATTCATCTTTCTATTTCAGGAAAAGACGGCAACGTGTTTGGAGGTCATTTAAAAGATGGATGCATTGTCGATTTAACCGTAGAAGTAGTGATAGGCATTATTGACAACAAAGAATTTAGCAGAAAGCTTGATAAGGAAACTGGATTCGAAGAATTAGAAATTTTAGAACTATGAAGTACAACAAACTCATTCGAGACAAAATATCTGAGATAATGAATTCAAAGGCTGTAAAACACTCAACTCACGTTGCTGATGAAGCTGAATACTCTTTAAAGCTGAAA
>CAYOVR010000072.1:0-6221 GCA_964407465.1 uncultured Candidatus Saccharibacteria bacterium | reverse complement strand
AGTGAAGATTTAGCAGAAATAGCAGACATCCTGGAAGTTATAGATGCTATTTGCGCAAATAAAAATTTCAGCAAAGATGAATTGACGCGAATCAAAGCTCAAAAACGAGAAGAAAAGGGTGGATTTACAAAACGAATAATCCTCGACGAAACAGAATCCTAATAAATGACACCAAAAGAAAAACAAGAAGCTTTAGACGCCATTGCACTGGAAATTTCACAGTGCGTTGTTTGCAAGCAAGACAAAACCGGGGTTGCAGTTCCTGGCGAAGGCAACCCTGATGCTGATATCGTCTTTATTGGTGAAGCTCCTGGCAAAGAAGAAGCCAAAACCGGAAGACCTTTCATCGGTCGGGCAGGGAAGTTACTTCGAAGCTTGATCACAAAAGTTGGTCTTAACGAAAGCGATGTTTTTATAACAAGCCCGGTTAAATATTTACCCATCCACATTACACCCACACCAGAAGAGGTCGCTCATGGTCGCGAGCACTTAATGGAGCAATTGGCTGTGATTGAGCCTAAAGTAGTAGTGTTACTAGGTCGAGTCGCGGCGCTAGCTGTTTTAGAAAGAAACGTTTCCGTTGGGAAAGAACATGGAACTGTGATTGAAAAAAACGGGATTAAGTATCTGCTTGCATACCATCCCGCTGCTCCACTTTATGATCCCAAAGTCAAAGCAGAAATTACCAAAGATTTTTTACAACTCAAACAACTTGTTAAAACATAACTCAAAAATAATGTACATACTCCTTGCTCTCATTGTAATTTACGCCGCGGTTTCATACGGGCGGTTTTTGTACGTACTCAAGAATAATCAATTACCAGCGATTGTCCAACAAAACAGCGAACAAGGAACAGGCGAACCTCTAACTTACGTCGCTGCTGGTGATAGCACTTCAGTCGGAGTTGGGGCAAGTGAACTTTCCAAAACTTACACATACAAAGTTTTTCAAAAACTTGCACAGGACAACCAAGTTAAATACATTCATGTTGGCAAAAGCGGTGCTCGGACCGCAGATGTCATAAATGAGCAGCTCCCTAAAATCATTGAAACGAATCCTGATGTTATAACTCTTTCTATCGGCGCAAACGACATCACGCACATGAAAAACAACGCCGACATTATCAAAAATCAAAGAATCATCATTGATAAGTTGGTCACAGAAACTCACGCTCAGATTTACTTAACCAACACACCGATCTTGAAAGATGCCCCATTGCTACCGTGGATTTTCAGGCAAGTTTTAGAAGCCAAGGCCAAAGTTGTTAACCGCGAACTCCTTAAATTAGAAAACGATCGCGTTCATGTCGTTCCAATTCATGATTTTGGCTGGGCGCAGTTCTCTGATATCAAAATAACTTTTGCTCAAGATCAGTTTCATCCATCTGACATCGGATACCAAAACTGGACCAACGCTTTTTTGACAACAATGAACAAATTACATGACTAATACCGAATGGAAATTTTTTATCAAAGCTGAAGATGCTTGGAATTCAATGTATTCGGATTGCGAATCAGCGACACGCTCGATCATGCTTGAGCAGTACATTTTTACTAACGATGCAATTATTGGTAATAAATTTGGCCAACTCCTTATTAAAAAAGCTGGCGAGGGTCTAAAAATTAGCGTTCTTTTAGATGGCGCCGGCAGTTATCTCTTTTCATATTCTCATCTGGTCACTGAAATGCGCAAAGCCGGAATCGAGGTTATATTTTTCAAACCAATTAGCATTTGGCGCGCCTATAACTACACTTCATGGTTTTTTCGTGATCATCGTAAACTTTTAGTAGTCGATTCAGAAATTGGCCACACTGGCGGAGTCGGTATTAATGGCCGTATGAAAGACTGGCGCGATACCCACGTTCGCATCAAAGGGCCTGCGGTTGGTGAAATGGAACAAGCTTTCTTGAACCTTAAAGCTAAGCAACTTTCAAGCAAGCCTCAAAGATATCCAAAAACCAAAGACTTTTCTAAAACTTTTCACTACGTAACCAACTCACCTCATTTTCAAAGACGCTACCTTTACAAACAACTTATTTCAAACATCAGATCAGCTAAAAACTATATCTATATTACTTCTCCATACTTTATTCCAGATTTGGGGATATTCCGCTCACTAAGATTAGCAAGCAAAAGGGGAGTTGATGTCCGCATAATTACTCCATTAGTCTCAGATCACATGATTGTCGATTTAGCGACGTACTCATACTTTGGCATTGCCCTAAAAGCTGGGGCAAGAATTTTTACTTATGCCGACGCGGTTTTGCACGCCAAAACTGTAGTCATTGATGATGAGTGGTCGAGTGTCGGCAGTTCCAATCTTGATAACTTAAGCTTACTCTTTAATTACGAGGGTAATATCGTAAGTACGGATAAAAACTTTGCGGCAGAAGTAAAAGCTCAGTTTATGGAAGATGCCGAACATTCCTTAGAAATTCGCCGACACCTCTGGAGACATCGTCCATTTTGGCAAAAAATTGCAGAAGTTTTAACTTGGCCGTTCCATAAAATTCTTTAAAGTCAGCATTGCCAAAGAACCTTGCGGTTTGCTATACTGGTAAGGATTTATAGCCTATTATAACTATTTTTAAGTAACGAATCATTTCATGAAACAGAAATTACGTCTCGGGCTGTCCCTGCTCGCTATCGCGATTGTGGCTGTGGGAGCTGGGTGGATTGTTCATCCTCAAGGAAGCAAGATTAATTTAAAACCACTTGGCATTCCTTATGAAAAGCAGTTCAGCATCCATTTAGGATTAGATTTGCAGGGTGGTTCTCACTTAGTTTACATAGCAGATTTTAAAGATATTCCCGAAGCTGACCAAGCGGAAGCCCTAAACTCAATCCGTACCGTAATTGAACGTCGAGTTAACTCTTTCGGTGTAGCTGAGCCATTGGTTCAGGTTGAGGGTCGGGACAAGATTGTTGTTGAGCTACCTGGTATTAAAGATATCAACGAAGCGATTAAACAAATTGGCCAAACTCCATTTATGGAGTTTCGTGTCGCAAATTCGGGTGAAGAACAACAAGCAGGCGTTGATGAAAACGGACAAATTGTCCTAGATCAAAATGCTCTATGGTCACCAACAGGTTTGTCAGGTAAACAGTTAAGACGAGCTACTGCTGATATTCTACAACAGGGGACAAGCACTATTGGCTCCGAAGCCGTTGTACGCCTTGAGTTCAACGATGAAGGAAAAGATCTTTTCGCTAAAATCACTTCAGACAACTTAGGTAAGCGGATCGCTATCTTTCTAGACGGTCAAGTATTAAGCGCGCCGACGGTTCAAACACCAATTACAGACGGTATCGCTAACATTACAGGAATCGGTGACATCAAAGCAGCTAAAGAACTAGCCACTAACCTCAATAGTGGTGCTTTACCAGTACCTATCAGTCTTGTCTCTCAGCAAAACGTTGGAGCAAGTCTTGGGCAAGAATCAATCAATAAGTCTATTATTGCCGGTATTATTGGAATGTTGTTAATTGTAGTGTTCATGCTCTACAACTACCGCTTGCCAGGATTGCTCGCGGTTATAGCTTTGATAATCTATACTTTGATTTCGTTTGCCGTCTTCAAGATTGGTATTTCGATTACAGCAGTTATTTTGGTAGGTCTGTTTTTCTTCTTAGGGCTCACGGTGAGTGTTTGGTTTGGAGCACTCGCTTTAATAAGTTATATCGCCCTACTTTTCTTAGGTGGTTTATCACCAGTGACATTAACCTTGGCGGGTATTGCCGGATTCATCCTTTCTATCGGTATGGCTGTGGATGCTAATATCCTTATCTTTGAACGGTTGAAAGAAGAAATTCATGCTGGGAAAGACATTCACAAAGCGGTGGAAGATGGTTTTGCCAGAGCGTGGACATCTATTCGCGACTCGAACGTCTCAAGTTTAATTACCGTGGTCATTCTTTATATGTTCGGAACCCCATCAATTAAAGGTTTCGCTGTAACACTGGGTATCGGTATTCTGATTTCAATGTTCACCGCTATTACTATTACGCGCACACTACTTAAGACTTTCTTGGGTGCAAGTATTTTGTCTCACCCTTGGCTCTTTGGTGCTAAGAAAATTAAGACGGACCACACAGAGTCTGCAGAAATGAACGCATAAACCTATGTTTAAACTACTTTCTGTCTACAAATATTTATTCATCTTTTCTGGAGTACTGCTAGTCGCCGGGGTTATCTCACTCTCTGTATTTGGTCTGCACCTTGGCATTGACTTCAAGGGTGGGACCGTTTCAGAACTTTCTTTTAGCGAACCACGCGATATAAACACAGTCAAAACTGTTGTTGAAACTCAAAATATTGGCTCGTTCCAATTACAGTCCACAGATAACAACGGTGTTATCATTCGTACAGGGACTCTTGAAAAGGAACAGCATGACAAACTTTTAGAAGCGCTTCGAACTCAAGTTGGCAGTTTCGAAGAAAAGCGTTTTGAATCTATTGGCCCAGTTGTAGGGGATGAGCTTAAGCGAAAAGCAATTTATCAGTTGCTCTTAGTCTCAGCCGGCATCATTATTTACATCTCTTATGCTTTCCGAAAAGTTGCCAAACCAATTACTTCATTCCAATTTGGGGTTGCGGCAATTGTCGCGCTAATTCACGACTTACTAATTGTCCTTGGTGTGTTCTCAATCTTGGGACACTACTACGACGTTGAAATTGATAGTTTGTTTGTGACTGCCATGTTAACCGTTCTCGGCTTCAGCGTTCATGACACTATCGTTGTTTTCGATAGAATTCGTGAGAACTTGAAAGTCTACGCAGGTCAGCCATTCGAGTTTGTGGTAAATCATAGTATAACCCAAACAATAGTTCGATCTCTTAATACCAGCTTAACAGTACTCTTTGTGCTTCTTGCCCTATTGTTATTCGGGGGAGAGACGATTAAGTACTTCGTCTTAGCGCTTTTCATCGGTATTATTGCCGGAACTTACTCCTCAATCTTCGTTGCTTCTCCTCTAATAGTGCTCTGGCAACGATGGCGCGCCAATCGAAGCTAATAAAATTACTGTCTCCATCTCCGGAGGCAGTTTTTTATAATACTGTTTTGGACTCTATTTATTTTTATAACGAGAAAGTATCATCTCGAAAAGTAGGGTTAAAGCCCCGATACTTTTCTCAACAATACTTTCTCGTTACTACTGACAGACGGTTTGGTGTTGTTAAGAAAACCATCGGAGCGATAGCGACTGGTTTTTGTACAACACCAAACCGGATGCTCTAAGATATCATATTTTATGGCTTATATAAGTTATGCACAGGCCAAAACAGTATTATGTAGCTTATTTGACATATATAAAAGTTTATGTTATACTTTAGAACATCTGAAAAATCTGTTTAGAATATCGTAAATATATGGGAATTTTAGACCAAATCATTGATACAAAGCAGCAAAAGACGCTCGAGAAATTCGAGCATGCTTTGATTGTGACCAAACTCTTAGAACCTTTAAAAGAGCGCGAAAAAACCATCCTTATTAAGCGTTATGGCTTAAATGGCAACCCTGTCGCCACGCTTAAAACCGTCGGTGAAGAACAAGGTTTAACCCGTGAACGCGTTCGTCAGATTGAAAAAGAGTTACTTGGCGCATTAAAGCGCAACGCTAACGACGAAGAGGTTTTCTCTCTTGCTCGCGATTTAATCGTGAACATGGTTTTAGAGCACGGTGGAATTATTTCTGAAGAACGCTTACTCGAATTACTCAACAGCCAAACCCCCCAGCAAGAAAACGCTATTCGTTTTATTTTGCACCTTATCTCAGAACTTGAACTAGTCGATAACGACCCACATATCAAGGCTTCTTGGAAAATGCCAAGCTTTAACAAAGACTTGCTAAAGGACTTCATCTCAGAAGTTAAAACTATGTTTACTAAGCATGGTAAACCTATGCACGCTGAGCATTTTCTAGAAAAAGTTAAAGACACCGAACTTTACAGCAAAAATCATCAAGATTTACATGATCGCGTCTTAATTAACTTCTTACACGCTGCCGAACCCGTAGAACAAAATGTCTTCGGTGAATTTGGTTTAAGCGATTGGAGTGAAATTCATCCAAAAGATGTCGGTGATAAAGCATACTTAGTTATGCGCCACCACAAGAAACCTGAACATTACGCCGCTATCACCGAACTTATCAACAAACACAAGCTTGATAGCCGTACTGCATACAAAGAAACTGTTCACAATAAACTTATTAAAGACACT
>CAYOVR010000071.1:0-6808 GCA_964407465.1 uncultured Candidatus Saccharibacteria bacterium | reverse complement strand
GAAGTGCGCTCCTGCCTTTGCAGAAAAACTAGCCACATATTCCCACCATATAGCTACTGCTCACTAAACGAGTATCTACGAGCCTGTATTCCCATAGTAATATTGGAATGCTGAGAACCGAGGAGCAGTAATTATATAGTGACAAATTGGAGAAGGAAACCCAGCGAGTATTGAGAAGGGTTTCCTTCTCCAACGTTCGCTTCGCTCACTCCTCATCCTTCCATAGTTGTTCGGTTTCGGGCAGAGCCCGGAAACCTCACACTATATATTCTGATGATTGTAATTGAAAGAGCAACTGACTAACCCTCTTGGCAACAAAAAAACCGCTATCGCGGTTACGTAAGCGTCAAATAAAAACGCTGTTTACATAAACCGCTTATTTGTTACTGAATAGAGGGGTTTTAACATGTATCGATTGCCTAAAATTAAGGTATAGGTATATTAAAATAGTTCTGGGCCTTTGTCAAGCCTTTTTGCGAAAAGTTTATCTAGCGTAAAGTATCGATAAAATGGGTCGTATATGAGGTTTGGGCCCACCAAATAAAGGCCAATTCCATGGCCAAAATTAGGAGCAAAAATAGGGTTTTTATCTGTGGCTTCATGGTTCAATTAATTTAGCTCTTACAACTAACCTATTTGTGGCTGTAAATAGAGGTGTGCACGTCCAGAGAGTGACGATCGGATCTTTTGTAGGGTACTCAATATCATAAGCTATAGCTGGCACAACTTTGTTCTCGTAAACTTTATATGTGTACTTCTTCCCCTCCCAATACAGCACAAACTCATCATCAACTTTCAGTTTATCGAGATGATAAAAAGTGTTCGGTCCGGATGTGTACAAAAATCGATGAGCAACCAAGACCGTGTTGCTACCTTTGTCTGGCGTACTCGATTTTGGTCGATGCCAAATCCCCTTTTCCAAAGTGTTTACACTTGTACCTTTGTAGACAACTCCATCAACATCAATTTGTTCAATGCGCAAAGTATTCTCTGCGGGGATTGGTTCTTGTGGTTCGTTAGATGTAATTGTGTGGTATGTAAAGACTTCTGTTTTAAGACCAAGGAACTCTTGCACTTGTGTCCACAGTGGTTTGATAATAAAACTCACTTCGGGAACTGCTGGCGCCACAATGATATACGCGCCTAACAACAACGTGCTCATGAAGAGCACGTTGTTTATTTTTCGAATTGTTGGATGCGGTGAGATGAACGAATCTTGCGGCATACCTTTAAACATTTAATCGAGTCGTGTAAGGCTGTCGATTTTTCGACGATCATCAACATATACTCTCTGAGGTTTTACACTTCCAAGGAAACGAACCACAATTGAGAGTAGGATGAACAAGAAACCAATCACAATCGGCGCAGCGTTGTTAAGTCCAGCAGCTGGCAAACCAGGAGCGGCGTGACTAGTAATTGTAACTTGGCCTTCGTTGTTAAGTGGGTTTGAATCGGTTGGATCGGAACCATTTAATCGAGCAGTATTTACGATAGTACCAACCCTGGTAACCGTGACTGTGATCTGAAGCACGGCGCTTCCACCACTTGGAAGACTACCGACTGTCCAAACACCATTAGTCTTGTTGTAACTACCGAGTGTTGCTAAAGCCTTTACGAAAGTCAGACCACTTGGCAACGTATCGATAACAGTAATGTTATTAGCTGTTGTCGAACCAACATTTACTAAGTTAATAGTGTAGGTAATTTGAGAACCAACTGCTGGCAAAGCGTTGCTCACAGTTTTGGTAACGGCGAGATCAGTACCCGGACCGCTGCCGCCTGAACCAACAGTAACAGAAGCGCTATCTTGGTCATTACTTGAGTTAGAATCGTTCGGACTACTGTCTGTTACAACCGCGGTATTTACTATAGTACCAAGCTGTGTGGCTGTCGCAGTAATGTTAAGGTTTTCACTATCACCGTCATCAAGATCACCAATCGTCCAAATACCTGTGTTTTGATTGTATGTTCCAGCGCTAGCACTATGTGAGACATAGACCAAGCCAGTAGGAAGAATATCGCGCAATTCAACGTCAGTTGCGTCACGAGGACCATTATTGAACGCTCTGATTGTAAAGACTACATTTGAGTTAAGCTGTGGCTGAGCATTGTTAACTGTTTTAACAACAGCGATATCAGCTCGAGGAGTTCCTCCGCCCCCTCCGCCTCCACTACTTACAGTAATAGTCGCTGAGGCTGTGTTGTTGCTACTGTTTGAATCGGTTTGATCGAGTCCATTTAAGGTTACTGTGTTTACTATTGTACCGGTGCTATTTGGAGTGAATGTAATGTGCAAAGTCGCAGAAGCACCACTGGTCATAGTGCCAATAGTCCAAATACCTGTGCTCTCATTGTATGAACCAACTGAAGCTGTATCTGAGACATGCGTTACTGTGCTTGGAAGAACATCACGCAAAGTCACACTAGTTGCAGTACTGTTACCATGGTTAGTCGCAGTGATTGTATACTGAGTGCTCTGATTTAGACTTGGATTACTATTACTGACTTCCTTTGTTACACCAATATCATACGAAGGAGTGGTACCGCCTGTTGTTACAGTAACATCAACAGAAGATTCATTATCCGATGGATCATTATCAGGCAAGCTCGAAGCCGTAATTGTTGCGGTGTTTCGATGAGTACCTACAGCGTTAGCTCTTGCTGCGATTTGAAGGGATGCGGTACTACCGGAATTTAATGCTCCGACCGTCCACACGCCATCGCTCACATTATATGTTCCTTGTGTTGTGGAAGGAGAGGCCCGAGTCTCAGGAGGAACTGTAAATGATACAAAAGTTACGCCGGCCGGTAGTATGTCCCTGACACTTACACCAGTAGTATTATTAGGACCCAAATTTGAGATATCGATGGTGTACCAAAAATGAGGACCGTCTAGCTGTGGGGTTGGATTACTAACAGTTTTAACTATTTTTAAGTTTGCGTTTGGTTGAGTTGTGATAGCATTAACCGTAATCGCACAAGTCCCTGGCCTATTCGTTGTAGTTACAGAATCACGAACAGTGACTGTATAAGGTCCTGGGGCACCAAAAGTGAACTGAGCTGAAGCACCCGTTGGTGGTTTAGTTGGATTATCCCCCGTCGTATCCCAAACATAACTTCCGGAACCGCCAGTAGCAGTGAAGGTAGCTGTTCCACCTGCAAAAATGTCTGGATGAGGATTAGGAGCACAAACTAAAGTTTGAACGTTTGTAGGAGCGTTACTCAAGATCACTTCACAATCAGCTTTTTCGCCACCAATTTCCACAGTAACAATTTTCTTTATTGTTTGTCCAACTGGTATAACATTATCAGGGTCTGAACCAGGTCCTGAAGCTTTATAGGTAGTGGTAAATGAGTCAGAAAAACCTTCGTCAGGATCACCATCTGTAGCGGTCCATCGATAAGTAAGCCCTTGGCCAGCGTAAGTTGAAGTAAATCGTACCGGACTACCGATTACGGCATTTTGAGTTTTTGGAGCACAGGTTAAAGTCTGTCCTGGTGGTGGGGGTGGTGAACTGGTCACAATAACAGTACAGTTTGCTGTCTTAGGTGGAAGAGGTGGAGCAGTGCTATCAGTCACTGTTACCGTATAATTTCCAGCTGTGCTGTAAGTAAACGAGGCAGAAGCACCTGTTGGTGGCTTCGTAGGATTGTCTCCGGTGGTTGACCAGGAATAAGGCGCAGTTCCACCACTGGCGGTGAAGTTTGCCGTACCACCCGGTGCAATAGTTTGAGGAGTAGTTGGAGCACAAACAAGTGGCTGTGAGGTTGGAGGTGGTGTTGTATCACAAGTACGTTCTGCCCAGTCATATGAAAAAATGTGGGTTGATCGTATTGGCGCAGGAGCTGGCGGTACAGGTAAATATAAATCCGATTGGAAGCCACATGCCAACCGTGGATCATCCATAACGTTTAAATCAAGGTAGTGAATACCCTGGCGAAGTTCAAAAACTTGATGCTTAACTGGCACTTGTCCATCAGTACCATCATACGGAAGCAGCTCATGAGCGGGACCCAAACCATTGATACCAAAGGTAAGTCTTACGCAAACATCTTGTTCAATTACAACCACTGCTTCGTCTTTTAAAACACGAGAAGAAATAAGATTTTCAATTTCCCATAGCTCATCAAGACATGCAGGAGGTGGAGGTGTGGGAGGATTTGTATCACCGTCACCTACATCTCCAATTGGAACGATAGCAGAACTTTGAGCAAGTTTTTGACCTTGGGTATTAATCCCCTTCACTTCGGCTGTTGGAGTATCCGTTGCTGCAGCTGGTTCTTTCGTTGGCTCAGCTGCTGGGGTTGGTACTGCTGTTGGCTCAGATGAAGCTGCAGGTTGTGCAGCGGGAGCGTTTTGAGTTCGAGCAGACGGAGCTGAAAAATATGAGCTTGTGTCACACCCAGTACGAATCGATTTTTCGCCTCCACCTAAGGAAACGTTAAACGGTACTGCTGGCATATTAGACCGCTTCAAAGTAATCCGAGCAAGGGCGCCAACTTCAATTTCCGGAATCGTCCAAACACCGTTTGCATAGGTTCCCGTACTAACTGTAACTTCGTTATTCGCAAAAAGTGAGTCTTGGTACCCTTGGTCCTGAGGTCCTGTCTGTATCTGCAAGGTCACCGGAACTTCGACATTCAGCGCTTTTCCCGGACCCTTGTTAAAAAGATTAAGACGATTACCAGTATCAAACACAAAGCCACCCGACTGACCCGGAGTCGTTCGAACTGGAGCCAAACAAGGGTAAGCTGGATTTACTTGATTATCCCCTCCCCAAGTTAAAATAGGTCGATCGTCAGCACCTGAAAACAGGGAGACAATCGCGTCTTTGTACACATAAGCAACCATACCGACAATTGCGAGAAGGATGGCACCGATAGCTATGGCAATAAATTTTCTGCGTTTTGGGTTATAACTCTGCGGGGTTTGGTAAAATTGATCCACTATTTTAAGGTTAATTTTTGTTTCTAATTTGCTCCTGTTTGTTAGGTTTACTATACCACATTTTTATCCCCAAGGCTAAATTATTGGACCAAATTCAAGAATTCCCGCTCATTTAGGATTTGCACGCCTAATTTTTCAGCTTTTGTAGCTTTCGATCCAGGGTTTTCCCCTACTACTACATAGCTCGTATTTTTTGAGACTGATTCTGCAGCATGACCACCCAAAGCTTTGATCTTTGCCTTGGCTTCATCTCGACTTAGCGATTCCAGAGTTCCTGTAACGACAAAAGTCTTTCCTGTTAACTTTCCAGCAACTTTCTTAGCTTGTTTTTTTATTTGCACACCGTTCGCCAAAAGCTTCTCTATATAATGGACGTTTTCTTTGTGCTGGAAATAATCATAAACGCTCTGTGAGACAATTGGACCAATGTTTTCGATTGCATTGATTGAATCGACCGACGCTTTCATGATTTTTTCGAGCGTACCAAAATTCTCAGCCAAATCTTCTGAGGTTTGCTCACCAACATTCATAATTCCAAGCGCGTATAAAAACTTCGCTAAAGAGATTTCGCGATGGTCAGCAATGGACTGAATAATATTCTCCGCACTCTTCTCACCAAATCGTTCAAGGCCTTCAATATCGCCTTTTTCAAGCGTAAACAAATCGGCAGCGTCTGAAATTAGACCTTCGTCCTTAAATCGTGTAATTATTTTTGGACCTACTGTATAAATTTCAAAAGCATTCACAAAATGCTCCATACCGCGTTGGTTTTTAGCTAAGCAGTTTGGATTGCTGCAATAATAAGCCGCTGAACTTGTTTTCCCACTACCAATAGTTCGGCGCTCAACATTCCCCTCGCAAACCGGACACTTACTAGGCATTTTAAAGTGCTTCTCTTTTCCCGTACGCATCTTTACTAAGACTTCTACAACTTCTGGAATTACATCACCGGCTTTTTGTATAATTACAGTGTCACCAATTTTCAAACCGAGTCGTTCAATTTGATCCATGTTATGAAGAGTGGCTTTAGAAACTGTCGAACCCGCAACCAAAGTTGGGTTGAACAAAGCTACTGGCGTAAGCACACCAGTACGGCCAACATTAACAATAATATCTATAACTGTGGTTGTAGCTTTTTCAGCTGGATATTTAAACGCCACCATGTAACGCGGAGCCTTACCAACCACCCCGAGACGCTGATGTAGCTCGTTCTCGTTAACTGAAACCACCACACCATCTGTTCCGAATGGATATTTTTCACGAATTTTCTCGACATCGCGTATAAAGGCTTCAATTTCAGTGAGGGTTTTAGACTCGCACTGTTCCTTTGGAACTTTAAACCCAAGCTTAGCTAAAAACGCGTGTTCACCTGCGTGAGTTGGCAACTCAAAATCTTTTGGCAAAATAATATTCCAAGCTAAAAAGTCGAGATGGCGCTCTGCTGTAAGCTTGCTGTCTAGCTGACGAAGAGATCCAGCCGCAGCGTTGCGCGTATTAGCAAATAACTGCTTACCTTCTGTCTCCTGTTTCTTGTTCAAAGCCTGCCAAACTTTTTTAGACATCAAAGCTTCTCCCCTAACTTCAACCACCCCAGGAATTTTTTCACGCAAGACTAAAGGAATCGCGCTTATAGTTCGTAAATTCTGAGTAATGTCTTCACCGATGAAACCGTCACCTCGAGTAGCACCGCGAACGAACATGCCGTCTTCATAAATTAAAGACACGGCTAAACCATCTAACTTTAATTCGGCAAAGTAAGAAATTTTGGTGTTTGATGGTAATAGTTTTTTGATGCGAGTTTCCCAGCCCCTTAATTCTTCCACATTAAAAACATCGTTAAGCGACAACATTCTATGCTCA
>CAYOVR010000070.1:239-7081 GCA_964407465.1 uncultured Candidatus Saccharibacteria bacterium | reverse complement strand
TATTTAAAACCCACAGCTTCCATAAGTTTCATAGCACTCAGTTTCTTCTCATTTGCCTTAGCCATCATGGTTTCAGCATGTACTTCCTGTGCCTCTTTTTCTCCTGGGTTTTGTGCCTGTTCTGAAGACATTTGTTGTGACCTTTCTATTTCTTGAGAGAATCCCTCAACTTTTTTAAAAGTTTTATATCTGCTTCAACTTTATCATGCTCGGTCTCTAAGATCAAGGGAATGTCAAGACTATTTTTGTCTAAAAATTCCAAAATCGCTAAAAACCCAGCTTTCCCGATCTCACCTTCGCCGATATGTTCATGGCGGTCCTTATGAGCGCCTAATTCGACCTTAGAATCGTTAGCGTGCATCATTCGTAAGTACTTTACGCCGATAATTTTATCGAATTTGGCGAAAACTTCTGTGACCGACTTCTTTGTTCGCAAATCGTAGCCTGAGCCAAAGGCGTGTTGGGTATCAAAACAAATTCCACCAAAACCTTTATGCTTTTTAAGCGGTTTCATAAGCTCGGCAATCTCTTCAAAGGTGTCACCGATGATTTCGCCAGCTCCAGCAGAGATTTCGATAAGTAATTTTGTGGTACCAGTATAGCCATCTAACACTTCGACGAGACCAGCTTGAGCTTGCTTCATGCCTGCCTTTTCACCGAGGTCTTTAAAACTGCCCGGGTGGAACATGATAAAGTCCGCACCAAGCATTGTACCTCGTTCGAGCTCACCGCGAACAATCGAAATCGAACCGTGATACGTACGAGGCGTTGCTGAGCCAAAATTTAAAATGTATGGCGCGTGAATTACAAACTGCTTAAACTCAAACTTTTTCATCTCTTCTTTAAACTGAGATTGAATTTCTGGTGTGATTTCCGCTACAGGACCACCATGAGGAGAACGACTGAAAATCTGAAAAGTCTCACACTTAAAATCCGCCGCATTCTTTGGGGCGTTCCATAATCCCCCAGCAATTGAGACGTGACAACCGATTTTACTCATGATTAAGGTTTTTAGCTTCTAAAGCTGTATGAATATGACCTTTAACTATAGTTAGCTGATTATTAAGAGCCGCGGCAAGCTCATAGTCTGCCCCGTGCTGATCTTCAACAGGAACATTAGTTGCTTCCTCTAAAATAGACTGGAGAGGCTGTAATGCCTCAAGCATTTTTTCTAAGCGAGCAGGTTCATCTGCAGAAAGCGTGGCCATTGCCTTTTCTTTTGATAATGCCCACCAATCCTTATTATCAAAAATACCTGTGAAATGATCGTTTGCAGTGCCAAACATTCTCAGGCCTTGCTGAGACAAACTATCAATATCAACTTTATGGAGTCCACTTTTTTCAACTTTATAGTGCTCTAAGATAGCTTTGCTTAGCTCGTTATCCGAGGACAATTCTGAATTAGAATTATATTCTCCCATAGTGTTATATCTTTAATAGTTTCTTGAACTGCTTATCACTTTTGTATGGACCGATAATGGCAAGTGTTACATTCTTTTCCTGTAAAATATCTTTAGCAACTTTTTGAATATCTTTGGCAGTGATTTTGTCGATCGCATCGAAAAATTCTTGTGGAGTCTCTATTTTTTTGTGAAATGCGGTTTGCTCTAAGAACCAATCGAGTCTTGCCTGATTGTCTTCCAAAGCCAGTGTCGACTTCCCTTTGATGTATTCCTTAGCTTTATGCAACTCCTTGGGGTCTACTGGAAATTCACGAATTTTACAAAGTTCGTTGATGATAACTGTAATAGCTTCTTCGATTTTACTAACTTGAACACCAGATGAAACAGCGAACACTCCAGTCCCCTGATAATTCCCAGATGATGCACGAACGTAATATGCCAAGCCCCGTCGCTCGCGAACTTCAGTAAATAAACGCGAGCTCATGCCATTACCTAAAATAGTGGCCATCATTGTTGCCGCGTTGTTGCGTTTGTCTTCATAGTCGAGTCCCTTGAAACCTAAAACCAAATGAGCCTGCTCTGTGTCTTTGTATTGGATCGCCACACGTGATCGTGATTGCTTATCCGTAACTTTGTTATGAGCGTGAAAACGTTTCTTTGGCTGCTTGGCCCAGTAATCTTTAACCAAAGACTTCAGCTGCTTGGCATTGTACTTACCTGAAACGCCGATTATCATATTCGACATTTGATAATGTCTGTTCAAATAATCCGCGAACATGTCTCGAGTAAATTTAGTTACAGTTTGTTTACTACCTACTGTGTCTCGGCCTAAATCATCTTTCGGCCACATCGCACCTTCCAAGACGTTATCGATCTCGGCCATCGGCATATCTTTGTACATGTTGATCTCTTCAACAATAACGCCTTTTTCACGCTCAAGCTCAACCGCATCCAAAAGTGGATTCTGAAGCATGTCGGTAAGGACTTCAAAAATTAACGGTAAGTACGAGGATTTGGCTTTAATATAGTACTGTGTGTGCTCTTTGCCTGTGTTAGCGTTCATCTCCCCACCGATGCTATCGATAAGTTCTGTAATGGCTAGTGTGGTTGGATACTTCTTAGTTCCTTTGAACAAAAAATGCTCAAGAAAGTGCGAAATACCATTTTCTTTCTTAGTTTCGCTACGTGATCCTGTTTTAACAAAAAAATCGACCACTACGCTTTCGGCGTCATGGCTTGGAACTTCTAATATAGTTAACCCGTTCGGTAAAACTGTTTTTGTATATTTCATCAAACCTTTCTTACTTCAATTTTTCTGCGAGGAACTGTGAAAGCTCGCTGATGGCAACGCGCTGTTGTTCACCAGTATCACGATCACGAATTGTCACTGCGTTGTCTTCAAGACTATCAAAATCTACTGTGATGCAGTAAGGTGTACCGATTTCATCTTGACTGTAATAGCGCTTACCTACATTGCCGCGATCGTCCCATGCCACAAGATAGTCTTGTCGTAAGGCTTTGTAAATTTCCTGGGCTTTGGCCACAAGTTCTGGCTTGTTTTTGAGTAATGGAAACACCGCTGCTTTGTATGGAGCAAGCTTTGGCGGTAACTTTAAATAGACGCGCTTACTATCCCCTTCGCCTTCTTCACGATAAAACTCAAAGAGTGTCGACAAGAATAGCCGGTTAAAACCACCAGAACATTCAACGATGTATGGATTAAAACGCTCACCAGTATCTTGGTCAAAATATGATAGATCTTGTCCGGAAAACTTTGAGTGCTGATCAAGATCATAACTGCCACGATGATGAACACCCTCAATCTCCTTAAAACCCAATTCAGCAAATTCAAACTCAACATCCCAAGCATCTTTTGCGTAAAACACCCGCTCATCTGGCTCATGCTGACGCCAACGAACATGCTCTTTTGCAAACCCTAAATACTCAGTATAAAATTGGTATCTATCATTTTTCCAGTCTTCATACAACTGATCAGCTTCTTCAGGACGGCAAAAATACTGCACGTCCATCTGTTCGAATTCGCGTGTTCTAAATAAGAAATTTTTTACCGTGATTTCATTACGGAAGGCCTTGCCAATTTGGGCAATACCAAACGGTAATTTTTTCCTAGTGGTTTCTTGTACCAATTTCCAATCCAAATAAATATTCTGACAACTTTCTCCTTTTAGATAAACCAAGTTAGATGAGTCCTCAGTTGGTCCTAAATGTGTTTTCACCAACAAGTTAAACTGTTTTGCTGGCGACAACGGATTACCGTCAGGGCTTCTCAAACCTTTGGCTTGAATTAAATCATCAACTTGCGCTGCAGTTAACGCACCAGCATTTTCAATCAATCCAGCTTCTTCAATTAGATGATCAGCTCGATAACGTTTATTGGTAACCAAATCTTCCACTAAAAGATCAGCAAATCCACCGACATGACCACTCGCTTCCCATACTCTGGGATGCATAAAAATAGCGCCCTCAATCTCTACCACATCATCTCTACGAAGGGTGTTCCAATATCGCCAAGCATGTTCCAAATTTTTCTTCAAAAGAAATCCTAATGGTCCGTAATCATAAGTTGCAGCAAAACCACCGTATATTTCTGAACTGGGAAACACAAAGCCACGTCGCTTACTAAGACTAACAATCTTGTCCATCAATTCTTGATTTGCCATGGAAAATTCTGATAAATGATACTTAAGTATACCAAATTTGTAGGTTTTTGGGCAAACAAAAGAGCTGACCCATCGGGACCAGCTCAGAGCTTCAAATAGTTTGCTCAATGTATATACCCACTGTCTTCTGGTTCCGGCACAACCGGTATATCCCTGACGTCCGGTTCCAATTGACCCAAGTGCTTTTGATGAAGCTCACAGGCCGCCATGTGTGTAGCGTAAGCTTCGCACCAACGGTCATTTAAGGCTTCGATCCGATAGTACTCTTCTGAATCAGAACAAACAACTACGTCTCCGGGCTCCTATTCCTTGCTGTGATATTCACATTGGGAACAGTGAGTGTGGAATTTGGCTGCGCACTGGCCAAACTTCTTCATCAAGCGATTCCATTCCGACTGATCCACGCACTTTTCTGAGGACATAGACCCTCCTTCCACCCTGGCTAGACCTCCATCTCAAGTATTGCTCAAATCACGATAATTCTCAAGCATCTCATCAAAGTAGTCGTACTGAATCGCGGTGCGGATTTTTTCCATGAGGTTGATATAAAAGCGCAAGTTATGCATCGTGGTTAAACGCATACCAAGAACTTCATCTGACTTTATCAAATGTCGCAAGTAAGCTTTAGTATGATTCAAACATAAATAACAGTTGCAAGTCGCATCAACTGGTGAGAAATCTTCTTTGTATTTCTCTAAACGAATATCAATAGTCTCGTAGCCTTCTTTACCATCTTCGCTACGCTTGGCGATGTAAAGCCTACCATGACGGGCTTCACGAGTTGGAATAACGCAATCAAATGTATCGCAACCACGCGACACAGCTTGGACGATATCAAAAGGCGTACCAACGCCAAGCAAATGTTTCGGTGCAGTTTCTGGTAAATGTGGCATAGCGTACTCAATGGCTTTCATCATTTCCTCGTGAGGTTCACCTACTGCCACGCCGCCAATCGCAAAACCTTCGAAGCCAAGTTCCGCCATGTCTTTCGCACTTTGCTCACGTAAGTCTGGAAAGCTTGCGCCCTGAACAATCCCCCAGAGTTTCTGACCTGGGTTTATCGGATCACCATTGTTCATGATGTTACTGTGCTCGCGAACCGCACGCTCAGCCCAACGCTTAGTTAGTTCAATCGATTGTGCGCTTCGTTCATGTTCAAAAGGATACCCAGGAAAGTCATCTAAAATTAAAGCGATATCACTTCCCAAATTTGCTTGAATGTCTACCGATTTTTCGGGAGATAATATTTCTTGACGTCCATCAAGATCAAACTGAAACATAACTCCGACTTCCATGACTTTACGCATCTTGGCTAAAGAGTAAACTTGAAAACCGCCCGAGTCAGTAAAGATCGGTCCTTTCCAGTTCATAAACTTGTGCAGTCCCCCAGCTTTGTAAATAAGGCCGTCGCCAGGGCGTTGCCACAAATGATAGGTGTTGGCCAAAATCATTTGCGCTCCCCAGAACTTCAACTCTTCGCTTGTCACGGTTTTTACTGTGCCTTGTGTGCCAATAGGTAAAAACATCGGCGTCTGGATATCACCATGCGCCGTGTGAATGACGCCGTTACGCGCCTTAGTCTTCTCATCTTTTTTTAGAATATCAAAATAAGCCATACTAAAAGTTACTTATAGACTTTATGATCGCCTGTGGCATGAAAATACACCGTGCTTTTATCCTTGCTAAATTCGAAAACAATTCGATAACTATAATCAATCGAGAATGACCAAAAATCGCGAAACTTGCCTTTGAGTTTATGTGTTTTCAAACGATGATCAAAAGGATCCGCACGAAAAATCTTCTCCTGTTTTTCAGCTAACTTTTTTACTTCAAGTGGCAACTTCGTATAATTCCGAACGAATTTGGGAGAATAAATAATCCGCATAAAGCACTAACGCAAGTTCTTAAGTGAACGAAGTACTTTGCCTTTACCAGAATTAATCTCTTTCTGACTAGCCCGTAAATCTTGCAAAAGTTGTTCTTCTTTCCAGAGTCGCAGTAAGTCACGAAAAAACTCGCTCTTAGTTGCGTAGCCACCTTTGCGCACAGCAACGTCAACTTCTTTTTTCAACTTAGTTGGCACTGAGATATTTATGATTGATCGCATAAAGTTATTTTTCTAATTTATGTTATTGTAACACATTGTGTTACAGTGTCAAATACGAAATACAAACTTTTTTGCTACGTAGTTTTTGCCAAGATTTCTTCTTCAGTTGTCTTAAATTTTTTCAACAGATACTGACGAACTTCAGCCCACAAACCATTCACGCTATTCTTGTTGCTCTCTCGCTTATCATGTTCCCGATAAAACACAACGTGTTGTCGAAGTAACTTATGCTTCAAACCAGTATGAGCCAACTTAAGCCACATAACGTAGTCTTGTGAAGCTAAAGTTGAATCCCAACCCTTAACCTTTGATACAGCGCTTCGGCGCATAACTACTGTGCCATTACATACGAAATTCATTCTCAACATCTGCCAAAACATTTGCTGTGGAGTTGAGTAAGTTTTTCCCGGCCATCGCGCTTTGAAATTTACTACATCATCACCACTAATGAACAATGGGACACCGTACATCCAGTCTACGTTTGGCGCTTTCGAAAACGCTTCATAAAAATTTTCTAACGTATGAGGCAAGAGAACATCGTCGTCATCGAGCGGATAAATTAAACTTCCCTTAGATGCTTTAAAACCAATGTTCAAAGCTTTCGCCGCTTTTAGATTCTTAGAATTGCGAATATATTTAATTCGTGGATCT
>CAYOVR010000070.1:0-228 GCA_964407465.1 uncultured Candidatus Saccharibacteria bacterium | reverse complement strand
GCGTAAGCTAAAACAACTTTCTTCGTATCATCGGTGGAAGCGTTATCAATAATAATATGTTCATGCTCTACTGAATCTTCAAACTGACGTTGCACGCTTTCAATAGTACGAGGTAAAAATGTCCCCGCGCGATTCCAAGTTGGCGTAATAATGGATATAAGATTTTTTTTCATAGAATTTGTTTATATCTCAAGTATAAATCAGGGTCTAATAAAACTAAAGCGCTCC
>CAYOVR010000069.1:0-7086 GCA_964407465.1 uncultured Candidatus Saccharibacteria bacterium | reverse complement strand
ATTTTCTACGCGATCCTTTCGGCGTTTTTCGCGTCTCTTGTCGCGATTTTCGGTAAGATCGGTATAAAGGGCGTTGATAGTAATTTAGCTGTCGCCATTCGCACTGTAATTATTGTAGGCTTTGCGTGGATGATTGTCTGGGTGCAAGGGAATGCTGCTGATGTCTTTAAGATCTCAAAGTACTCTTACGTTTTCATAATTCTTTCGGCAATCGCGACCGGTTTGTCGTGGTTGTTTTATTACAAAGCGCTGCAGCTTGGTGAAGCCAGTCGTGTCGCCCCAATTGATAAGTTAAGCGTCGCGTTAACTATAATTATGGCTTTTGTCTTTTTAGGAGAAAAAGCTACACCTGGAAACGTTATTGGAGGCGCGTTAGTTGCGGCGGGTGTATTGGTTACCGTGTTGGTAAAATAAATTTTTAGATAAAAAAACGGCGGGGGACACGAGGATTTTTTGTCCTGGTGTCCCGCGCCTTGCGTCATGCCGCATTGTCATTGCGGCTCAGCTCGACAGAAGCCGCGTCGAGAAAGTGGCCGACGAGTTTGTGCTCGATGGATTGCGCTCGTTTTCGGCCATTGATGTGCAGAAGCACAAACCCCTCCTCTGGAGAGGCTTTTTTCTCTTCGGCGAGGTCGATGACGACCCTCGCATCATCACGTCCGATTGTGCGTCTGATTAGGACTTCCTTGCACCCCATGAACATGGGGTTGGTGGAGTCCTCGATTGCGTATTCGAGTGACTGGTCCATACTCCCTCCGTGTCAGTTGCTGGTTATCTGAGTACGACCTCGGAAAGATCTCCTTCGAAATTTTCCGGAGCGTATACATACAGGCAGTAATTGCTGAGACCCAAAATCTCACGCTTGCACCACCTGAGCTTGGGAATCGAGAAGCCATTTTGTTCGGCCCATTCCCATGCTGTCGCATGGAGCAGATCGAATGTTTTCTCGTAATTCTCTGAGCCATAGTCATGTCGTCCCTCCGAGGCTGGGAACGATTTACTAAACGTCTTGCGCTTGGTGGCCATGGGTTCCTCCATACCCGACCGAATATTCCGTCATACCAAGCAATCAGTAAAAATTCCTGACTACTTGCTAAGACCAAACATATAATGTACAATTATCACATATTTTTATTGATTTGTCAATTATGGAAGTAGGGGAGTTAACCTTAACTAAGCCAATATCGCAAACAGTCACGCGGACAACAAAGCCGCGCGTTTTAATGGCGTTATCTGGGGGGATTGATTCTGCAGTATCAGCACAATTACTACTTGAACAAGGTTATGAAGTTGAAGCGGCGTTCATGAAAAATTGGTCTGATACGACTGGTTTGAAATTAAACGAATGTCCGTGGCTACAGGACAGGCAAGACGCGATGCGAGTCGCGGCATTCTTACGTATCCCGCTCCGTACAATCGATTTTGAGAAAGAGTATACCGAGCGCGTCATGAGTTATTTTTTCGAAGAGTACAAAAACGGTCGCACCCCAAACCCTGATGTGATGTGCAACAAGGAGATCAAGTTCAAGTTGCTGTACGATTGGGCAATGGCGCACGGTTTCGAGTACATCGCAACCGGCCATTACGCACGTGTCGCACAATTAAAAGGAAACGGTGGGGAAGTCTCCTTTTCGTTACAACGCAGTGCCGATGAGTTCAAAGATCAAACTTATTTTATTTACAACATCAAGACAGAACAACTACCACACATTTTGTTTCCAATTGGTGGTATGCAAAAAAGTGATGTAAGAATGCGCGCACAAGAGTTGAACTTGCCTAACGCGGACAAAAAGGAATCGATGGGCTTATGCTTCGTCGGCAAGATCCGTTTAAAAGACTTCTTGGAACAACAGCTTAAACCGCAGCCTGGCCTCATTGTGGACCGGAACGGATTAAAAGTAGGCGAACATGAAGGCCTTCATAACTACACAATTGGTCAAAGACAGGGAATACGTATTGGCGGTGATGGTGGCCCGTGGTATGTTGCTCAAAAGCTGCCTGTGGATAACTTATTAGTCGTTACCAACGACCCAGAAGATGAAATTCTTCAAATTCGCGAAATTCAGATCCATTCCACTAATTGGATTAACTTTGATCCAGCTAATCTTGGAGAGAAACAATTGATGGGACGATATCGACATCAAGGTGAATTAGTGAAAGTAATACTATCCCCTGTCTCGTCTATTGATAAAAATGATCAGTATTACAAAGTTGTGTTTGATGAGGTCCAGTTAGCCGTAGCCAGTGGTCAAAGCCTAGTTTTGTATGATGGTGACCTCTGTGTCGGCGGCGGCGTTATCGTCTAATTTTTAAGCAAATCTCAACTCTGTTGTTAAGAAAACCATCGGAGCAGAGCGACTGGTTTTAGTACAACAGATGTTGAGATCATTCCTGAATACAAAAAGCCGCCCCTTACGGGACGGCTTTGAGAAGCTCAGCCTGATGGCTTTTACGAGCTCTAAGTTGACACTACCATTTTAAACAAGAAAAATAGAGTTGTCAACTTAAACTTGGGTGGTGGACCTGACGGGGGTTGAACCCGTGAGCTTCTAGCGTCAACTTAGAGCACGCCACCGGGCCAGGCCCACTCACAATTAGTCTATACAACCCTAGTTCAAGTAAAATTAAAGTTAAAATAAAAAAAGAGGCGCCGACCGTTCAGCGCCTCAGCTCTCGATTCGCGAAAATCTATACGGGACCTCCTTTGTTCTGAGAATCGGACTGTCGAACTGGTCGAAAATGGCTATGGTAGGTAGCGAAGGGCTCAATCTCGTGGAGCAAGCTGGGAAGACCAATGGTGTTCCCAGGACTCGGAGATCTGAAGGACCTTCATGGCTTGCCATTCTCGAACCTATCCCTAATGTAACACTCCGCATCCTTAGAGTCAAAGCAGTCTTTAAGTATTTTATTGCAATATACAAAAAGCCGCCCCTTTCGGGACGGTTTTTTAAAGCAATACTTATGGTTTGATGAATTTTACAAGGAGCAGAGCGACAATGTTGATGATTTTGATCATCGGATTAATGGCAGGTCCAGCTGTATCTTTGTAAGGATCACCTACTGTGTCACCAGTAACGGCGGCTTTATGAGCTTCACTGCCCTTGCCACCAAAGTTACCTTCTTCAATATATTTCTTGGAGTTGTCCCAAGCAGCACCACCTGTGGTCATAGAGATACCAACGAAGATACCTGTGACAATCGTTCCAACAAGCAAACCACCCAAAGCTTCAGCACCAAGAGTTAACCCAACAAGAATTGGTGCAGCCACTGGTAGTAAAGCTGGAGCGATCATTTGTTTGATTGCTGACTTAGTGACAATATCTACTGCCTTAGAATAGTCAGGTTTGCCGGTACCTTCTAGGATACCTGGAATTTCGCGGAATTGGCGACGAACTTCCTCAACAACTGCTTTAGCTGCTTGTCCTACAGCGGACATCGCCATGCTGGCGAACAAGTATGGCAGTAAACCACCAATAAGCAAACCAACCAAAACCTTACTGTCAGCAAGGTCAAAAACTACGATGATGTTATGAACAATAGCTAGTTCTTGTGTGTAAGCGGCAAACAAAACCATAGCTGCGAGCCCAGCTGATGCAATAGCATAGCCTTTTGTGACAGCTTTAGTTGTATTCCCTACTGCGTCTAATGGATCAGTAATATTACGAACGCTCTCAGGCATGTTTGCCATTTCAGCGATACCACCAGCGTTATCTGTGATTGGTCCGAATGCATCGATTGCCACTATAATACCAGTCAATGACAACATGCTCATGACTGATAAAGCAATTCCGTATAGACCTGCCAGGTGATAAGCGCTCAAGATAGCAACGATAATTACTAAGACAGGTAAAGCAGTAGACTGCATTCCAATAGCCAAACCTTGAATAATGTTTGTGCCATGGCCAGTAGTTGAAGCTTCAGCAATCTTTTTCACTGGACCAAAGCTCTTGGAAGTGTAGTATTCAGTGATAACCACAATTGCAGCAGTCACAAAAATACCAATCAAGGAAGCCCAGTATAAGTTCATGGTGGAGTACAAACCGTTATCAGCCATCAATCTTTGAGTGATAGGGTAAAAGGCGAGTGCAGACAAAATTCCAGTCACTGCCAAGCTCTTGTACAAAGCACCCATGATGTTTTGGGATTTGCCCAATCGCACAAACCAGGTTCCAATGATAGTAGTGATAATAGAAGCACCGCCCAATATCAACGGATAAATAATTGCGTTGTTGAAATTAGGGAAGACAGTATGGCCAAGTAAAATAACTGCAATAGCGGAAACCGCGTAAGTTTCAAAAAGGTCAGCGGCCATTCCAGCACAGTCTCCTACATTATCCCCTACGTTATCTGCGATAACACCAGGGTTACGAGGATCATCTTCAGGAATTCCACTTTCAATTTTACCAACCATGTCGGTACCGACGTCAGCACCTTTGGTGAAAATTCCACCACCAAGTCTAGCAAAAACTGAAATTAAACTGGAACCGAATGCAAGGCCAATAAGCGCGCCTAAATCTTTGGTCAGTAAATAAAAGCCAGTGACAGAAAGTAAGCCTAAGCCAACGACGAATAAACCAGTTACGGCTCCGCCTTCAAAAGCAAGGCTCAGTGCATTTTTCAAACTTACTGTGGCAGCTTGAGCAGTGCGTACATTGGCTCTTACAGAAATATGCATTCCAATAAAACCAGCAACTGCAGAGAGTACTGCGCCTACGATGAACGCATAAATAGTATTAGCAGAGAAATTACCGAGATACAGTAAAATTCCTATTGCAACTGCAACAATAGCGACAGTTTTATATTGGCGGGCAAGGTAAGCTTTAGCTCCAGCTTGGATCGCTGCGGCGATTTCCAGCATTTTTCCTTCTCCAGGGCTGGATTTTAAAATCCGATAAATTAAAAAAGCCCCATACAGGAGTGCAATGACGCTCGCGCCTACCGCGTACCATAAAAGTGAGTTTTCAGACATAGACTTAAAATTTTAGGTCAGAAGACCTGTTATTAATAATAGTTGCCATAATTATAAGCAAAATAATGATTTTCATCAACCCCAAGCCTAGGCTCTAAAAAACTGTCTCAACGCTGTGTTGGGACAGTTTTATTTAGCGATTTCCACTGTGGAGAGCAGGGCTTTAAAGTACGGCATCAGTTCTGGTGAGGTTCCCAGATCAAACGTGATGTAATTGCTTCCTTGGCGTATCCCAACAAGCATGTCGTTAACGGTTACCCCATTTATACCATTCACAATAGTCTTGGTTGTGGTTAAGCCGCTCGTTGCAACATATCCTTTGGTATTAACATAGACACGGATGTTATCAGATAGTTCGTTATCAGGTTTAACGATTATGATATATCCAACGTTTGGGTCTGTGGCCGAGTAAGTTGTGACGGTCCACTCTTTTGGATATTTAAAGTCTAATGGGTATTTCGAATCTTCATACTGACTCCAGCCTTTTGTTGAAATTGGAATATTTGCTTGAGCGTAGGTTGTGTTGTGACGAAGCGTAGCGGTTAGTCCAGCTTTTTGGGTAATCACAGGAGCCACTTCCCTAGTTAAAAGTAGCGCAGCATAAATACTTATAACAGCGATGAATAGAACTAAGAAAAATGATTTTGATTGAGTTGAAAGCATTTCCTAAATTTAGAGAGGCGAGTAACTTATTTACTAAAGAAGCTTTGTAAATCCGCACCGGTACCGCAGTAGTAGAGATGTTCAGTAAGTGGCGCGCAGTATCCAGGATTTTTTTGGACGAGGGAATACTTTGGTAAGAACCAGTACAAAAAGACAACGATCCCAACTATGGCTGCATATCCAACGTATTTTATAATTTTAAACATTTTGTTTCGGTCTGTAAGATCTATGAGTATTATATACCAAAAAGAGGTGATTGGCGAGATTATTTTGGTTTAAGCTTTGCAAGAATTTCTTTTATCTGGGTTTCAAGTTCGTTTAGGCTTCCCTCGTTCATGATCACAAAATCAGCAAGTTTGATGCAACCTAAAAGATTCTGTTTTCCAGGATCAGTAGAAGTTAGTTCTCTTTTTTCATCTTCTACAAATTTTTCAAACGAAACACTATCGGTTGAGCTTTCCCTATTTTTTATTCGTTCGTACCTTAGTTTTATGTCGGCATCGACTGCAAGTAAAGAAAAATTAGGATTTTGTTGTAAAGCCTCAACTTCACCAATGGTTCGCACAGACTCAATAATAGCGTCGTTTCCAGCTTGCTTGGCGCGATCATACAATTGACTAACGATATAGTTGGGGCCATGGGTTGCTCGCAGGTCGTTAGCGACTGTGAGCATGCTGTCACGAGTTACTGGCATTCCTCTAAGGTTAATTTCAGTAATCAAAAAGTCGCGGACTGAGTAAGACTTGAAGCCGTGGTTGTCAGTTAAGTATTTTGCAACAGTGCCTTTGCCAGCGCCAATTGTGCCTGTAATGCCGAAGACTATCATATCCAATTAAAGAATTTGCTTGATAAGTTCGCTAACGCCAATTTTTTTTGTTGCGGAATAGGGAATTACTGGATAGGGATGAACACTATCTTCAATATCCTCAATTTGTTTCTTAAGTTCGTTTTTCTTGAGCTTGTCGATTTTGTTAGCAATGACTAACACGTTTTTGTTGGCGTCTTCAAGTTTGCGCAACATATCTCGGTCGGAGTCAGTAATACCAACTTTAGCATCAATAATTAAGACAATCTTTTTTTGATCGATGTTTGGATGCAAAGCATACCAATCTATAATTGAAGCCATGTGTCCCCTATGTTCTTTGGAACCTTTAGCAAAACCATAACCAGGAACGTCCATGAGATAAAACGAGTTGTTAACTAAAAAAGCGTTAACGATTTTTGTTAAGCCAGGAGTCGGACTAGAGAACGCTAAATCTTTGCGTTGAACGATGTTGTTGATCACGCTCGATTTTCCAACGTTAGAACGACCAAGAAAAGCGATCTGAGGAATGCCATCAAACAGAATTTCATCATCTTCAACTAGGCCTTTGATAAACTTGGCGGAAAGGATTTTCATGCCCTAAGCATAGCAAAAATTGAGGTTTATAGCGATTGGGCAAATAAAGTGCGTC
>CAYOVR010000068.1:0-7343 GCA_964407465.1 uncultured Candidatus Saccharibacteria bacterium | reverse complement strand
AGAACTATCCTGTCATTGCTGTGCGTGCTCTTCTTAAGTATTTGATAAAGCGCGACATCGACACGCTCGCTCCCGACAAAATTGAATTAGCTAAGCCACCCGCACGCGAAGTTTCGTTCTTGTCTCGTGATGAGCTCGAACGTTTGTTCAACGCATTACGCCACGAAGAATCAGAAATTATTCGAATGCGCGATGCCGCTATTTTACTCACACTGTTCGCCAGCGGTGTTCGTGTTTCCGAATTAGCCAGTTTGAAACAAAACACAATCAACCTTAAGAGCGGAGAGTTCACTGTTCGTGGTAAAGGTGACAAACTCAGACTTGTCTTCTTGTCACCTCAAGCGATAAAAGCGATTAACGAATATTTAAAACTTCGCTCGGACAACAACCCTGCATTATTCGTTAGCCACACAAAAATTGGCAATACCGTGAGCAAACAAATGGACAGTCAAGGTAGTGGTCCAGGAAACAACGCTCGTGACAAAGCCCCTGGAATTACGGTACGCACGGTTCAGCGGATTATCAAGAAATACGCAATGCTTGCTGGCATCATGAAGCACATTACTCCACACACCATGCGTCACAGCTTTGCTACCGACTTACTCAGCAACGGCGCTGATATCCGCAGCGTCCAAAGTTTACTCGGCCACTCCTCCATTACGACCACTCAGATTTATACTCACATCACCAACGAAGGTTTGCGTGATGTTCACAAAAAATTTCACAACAAAAATAAATAAAAAGTGGCGAACAGCTATCTGTTCGCCATGACCTCCCTGATGATGGGCTCGATTCGATTTTGTTTCTTGATGTCTGTAAAGATTTCCCTGAAGACCTTAATCGCCTGACAAAAAGCGTCGATGAACACCACTTCCGCAACAGTAGCGAGATACTCCATGTTCATGACAAACTCCCCACCCCGCCTTGCAAGCCTGATAGATTCCAGGCATTCCGTCACGTGACTTCCGTATCCAAGCCGAGCGTGCTTGTCGCAATAGGCCGTAGCCAGCATCTTCGCGGACTTTTCCGCATCAGAAAGATTCACGTGAATGATGGAGGGTTTTCTAATCACGGAACAGCCCGCCGTGACTTCGTCGAAAACCAACAAACACATGCGAATGCAGAATTGTTGAGTAGGATCAACTTCTTGCTTGTCGCTCGAGTAAGCGCGGACCGCCAACCCCGCCTTTGCAAAAACGAGGTGCGGCATACTGACTGCCCTCTCCTGATTATCCAGGGGTATACCGAAATTGTCGACGAGCATCCTCCGCTGCTCTTTCTTGCTGAGCTCTGCCATGGTCGTTCCCCCTTTGCCCAAACATTGCCCTTCCTAAGCTGAGTATAGTAGAAATTTTGAAATAATAAAAACAACCCATGTGGGTTGTTTTTATGGTGACCTCGGCGGGGTTCGAACCTGCGACCTTCAGCTCCGCAAGCTGACGCTCTATCCAGCTGAGCTACGAGGCCAGTCGTCGTAACTACTTAATCGCATCCGGTTTAGTATTGTACTAAAACCAGTCGCTCCGCTCCGATGGTTTTCTTAACAACACTAAACCATCTGCGCTGAGAATAAGTAGTTTGCGATTATTTTGGGAACTGCGGAATGTTTACGCTTGTAAATCTACTAAATATTAGCACTAAAACAATAAATTATCAACTCATCACAGCAACACAACGCACTGGAAATAAACATCGAAATATCGTATAATAAAGCAGTTCACTTATAAATAAGCCCCCGTAGCTCAATGGATAGAGCAGTGCCCTTCTAAGGCATTGATGTCGGTTCGATTCCTGCCGGGGGTACCACCCCATTTTACATGATAATAATCGGTCATCGCGGCGCAGCTGGATACGAACCAGAAAACACTCTTCGCTCATTTGAAAAAGCTATTATCCTCGGTGTCGACATGATTGAGATTGATGTTAGACGATGTAAGTCTGGCGAACTCGTTATCATGCACGATGATAGTATAAATAGAACGACAAACGGCAAAGGTAAAATCAGCGAACTCGACCTAGACTCACTCCAGAAACTTGATGCCGGTAAAGGTGAACATATTCCGACCTTAACAGAGACCATTCAATTTATTAACCGCCGCGCCAAAGTTGATATCGAAATCAAAGAAGATAATATCGCGACAGATGTCGCCAAGATAATTAATTCATTTATTTCACAAGGTTGGCAAAATTCCGACTTCCTCGTCACCAGTCGTATTACAACAGAAGTTCAAACTTTTCGAAAAATCAATCCTAGCATAACGATCGGCGTAATCATCCATCGCGCTGACAAAATTCCCACTGAGTTAGCTCAATCCCTTAAAGCCGAATTCAAATTTCTTCCAGAAATCAGAGCAACAAAGCGCACAATTCACAGACTGCAGTCACTTGGTTTTAAAGTTAGCGTCTACACACACGTCGCTCTCAACTATTTTTTACAATTACATTCCTTAAAACGAAACGGTATAGACGCTATCACTAGTAACAAACCTGATCTTATATAACCATGGAAGAACGCGTTCAAAAATATCTCAGTGAACAAGGTGTCGCCTCTCGTCGTAAAGCCGAAGAGTTTATTAAGTCTGGCCAGGTTCTTATCAATGGTAAAAAAGCTAAACTTGGAGACAAGGTTGATCCTGAAACAGACGTTGTTAAGGTTTACGGCAAACTCATCAAACCCGAAGCCATAAAAATTTACATCGCGCTCAACAAACCCAAAGGTTTCGTTGTGAGCAAACGCGATCCCCAAGGACGTAAAACCGTCTTCTCGTTATTAGCTGAAGAAGTTCGAACAAAAGTCTGGAATGTCGGCCGTCTCGACTATGACACTGAAGGTTTACTCATTTTAACTAACGATGGTGATCTTACTCAGCAACTAGCCCATCCGAAATACGAACACGACAAAGAGTACGAAGTCGCCACCGACTTAACTCCAACCAAAGAACAACTTCAACAACTTCGTGAAGGTGTGGAAATCGCTACCGGCCTCACCTACCCTGCTACAATTAAAGCGCGTGGCAACACCGTCAACATAACCATTCATGAAGGGAAGAAGCGACAAGTTCGGCGAATGTTCAATGCAGTTGGTCTAAACGTTACTAATCTTAAGCGAATTCGTATAAATAAGTTAGAACTTAAAAATATCCCACTTGGCGGGTACATCAATATTAACAAAGAAGACATTCTATGAAAAAATCATTCATGGGCTCATCCAACAAAATCTTGGTAGGCCTGGTAATAGTCGCTTTGGCAATCACAGCAGTGGTCTTCTTTGACCGTACTCGAAAAACAACTGAAGACATTCCCCCAACTGATACAACGACGCAAGACACTGACACGACCCCAACAACTCCACCTCAGACCGATGACGAAGACAAGCCAAGCTCAACTACACCAATTAAAGACAAAGTAGTTTTGTCTGTGCCTTTCACTCCTCAAGCTCCAACCGCTAACTGGGATGAACTTCACAACGAAGCTTGTGAAGAAGCCTCTGTAATTATGGCCACCGCTTACATTGGCGGTAACACTTCCAAAACTTTGACCGCTGACTCAGTTGAAACTCAAATTAGCAAACTTACTGACTATCAAACAGAAGAGTTTGGTTACTATCTGAGCATCAACACTGCCGAAACCAAACAAATGGCTGAAGATAATTACAATGTCGCTGCGACTATCATCAAAAACTTTGATGAAGACGATTTAAAGCGCGCACTTAGCGAAGGCAAGCCAATTATTTTGCCAGTCAACGGAAGACTATTAGAAAACCCGAACTTTAAAACACCCGGTCCAATTTATCACATGCTTGTGATTATTGGTTACGATGAAAAAGGTTTTATTAACAACGACCCGGGAACTCTTGCTGGCCGACAGTATCGCTACAGCTACGAGACACTTTACGACGCCACTGGTGAATGGGAACCAAAAAGTTATGATACTAACACCAACATCAAACAAGCAATTATCGTTTCAAAATAATGTTTGACTCGCGCAACATCTCGAATAAGTCTATCGCCTACTTTGCGATTATCGCGATTCTAGTTGGTTTGGGTATTGCTTATTTCGTATCGCAACCAAGTGACAACAACGGGCCTGTGGAAGTTCGGACTATTCAGACTGGTCAGGAGGTAGAAAAAGTTCAACCCGATAGAAACACGCTACCCGAACCAGCAGATGAAGTAACTAATGATGAAGACTTTTGTATCCAAGTCATAACCCCTGCACGCAATCCTCAAACTGGCGATACTGAAGACTTCCCCTCTCCTTGTGATGTTCCAGATGGCTGGGTACTTGTCAAAAATTAGAGATTTACTCTCTAATCACATTTTGCTACACTGGATAACTAGCCTCATGCTAGTTATTTTGTTTCCAGGAGGGGGCATGATGGAACTGATCGTCAACGTCCTTACCGACTACAACGCGCTCGTCGAAGAACGGATAAGCACTAAGGCGATCGAGCGATGCAACGAACGCCTTACCAACCTCGGTATTTCCATCCGGCAACGGGATCACTTCACCTGCGTAGGAGAGAAGAAATTTAGTCCGGAGGAAATGGTGGACCAGTCCAAGCAAGACGGCCTTATGCCTGAAAACGGGCTGGTTATGTTCTTCAGCACCAAGCAATATCTTTCACCGATGAAGTACCGGCCGAATCCCGATTCGGATCTCAGACGTTACTTTTGGACCGGGCTATACTACGAGAACTGCGTGATCATCCTCGACGCCGTGAATAACGCGCAGAGGTTTGATAAAGGAGGCCATCGATTAATCGATACAGTGATCCTTCACGAGATTGGTCACCACTTGGGACTTGGCCATTCTGATGGAGCCTCAGTCATGCAGCACCTCACAGACGAAAGCGAAGGGTTCTGGAGTGAGCAAGAACTGAATGGCGTCAAAAACTGGCATCGTGCGCGAATGAGTCAGTTGGTCGCTTTGATGCACAACACCGAGAGATAGCCCTCGGTGTTAATTTTATATGATTGACAGCGCACCGCGAGCGTAATACTGTAACATTAGAATCTTTTGTTACGGAGGACACTCATGAAGAGCACGAGTTGGAAGACTTGCGCCATTTCTTGGGTGATTCCTATCACCCTATTTCTGTACTTTCATAGTCCATCGTCTGAGGCACTGAGGATTGCCGACCTCCAAGCACAGCTCCGCAATGACCCGAGGATCCTGGTCGTCGTGACCTTCTTTGATAGCAATAGTCCACCATCGAGACAAAACTATCAAGAAACCATGGACACGGTCGCCGCGGAATACGCCGAGGAGATTGGCTTGATCATCGTGGCAACTGATCCTCTTCCTCTGACAGTGAACAACATTCACAGCCTGCCCGAGATCCGCTCTTGTGCCGAAGAGCAATACTCGGTGACTGCAGACATGCTCGTCCTCTTTGTAAGTAACCGCATCGGAATAACCAGAACCGAAACCACCACCCAGATGGTCGAAGGTCAGGAAGCGGTCATCGAGGAAGACATAATGGTAAACGGGCTTTATCTCGAGACCGTCACGAGCCTTGCCCTGTTCTTTTGTGACACGATGGTTACTGGGACAAAATACAGAGGTAGGAATCTGGCAGTCCTTATGCTGAAGCATGAGATTGGTCACCACTTGGGACTTGATCACAACGACTCGCCACTGTCGTTTATGTTCGAAAGATGTGATCTGAGCTTCCACCAATGGACCGAGACTGATCTGCTTGTGATTCACAATCACAGACGCACCCACCCCTAAGGCCACCGCGCTCACGCTCGGTGGTCAGTTTTTTTGACCAAATTTCTCAATCAATGCATACTAAGAGATATGAAATTACTTTGGAATTACCTCAAAAACTACCGTGGGTTACTCGCTGGAGCGTTGGCTTTGGCCACAATCAATCAAGTTTTTTCTTTACTTGATCCACAAATTTTTCGTTACTTAATTGATAACTACGCCAATAGAGCGACTGAATTATCTTCGAATGATTTTTTGAGAGGCGTCTCAATTCTACTGCTTGGCACAATGGGTGTAGCGTTTGTATCACGTGTTGCTAAAAATTTCCAAGACTACTATGTAAACGTTATCACTCAACGTCTTGGAGCAAAAATGTATAACCATAGTGTTGATCATTCTTTCTCGCTTCCCTACTCTGTGTTTGAGGATCAACGTTCTGGAGAATTTTTAAACAAACTTCAAAAAGCTCGAACAGATAGCCAACTTCTGATCCAACAAATTATTAATATTTTATTCCTGTCTTTAGTTGGAATTACTTTCGTCCTTATTTACGCATTTATTGTTCACTGGTCAATAGGATTAGTTTACGTAGTGACGATTCCAACTTTAGGCTTTGCGACATATCTGATCAGTCGGAAAATTAAAGCGTCACAAGAAATTATTATCAAGGAAACGGCGGATTTGGCTGGTAGCACTACCGAAACTTTACGCAACGTAGAGTTAGTAAAATCACTTGGCCTCGAACAACAAGAAATCAATCATCTCAATACCGTCAACGAGCGTATCCTTGAACTTGAACTAAAAAAAGTTAAACTCATCAGAAAGTTTGCGTTTATTCAAGGTACGCTTATCAATGCCCTTCGTTCCGTACTGACTTTACTTATGCTCTGGTTGATTTTTACTCAAGCAATTTCACTTGGTGAATTTTTCAGCTTACTCTTTTACTCCTTCTTTATTTTCAACCCGCTTGGTGAACTAGGAAACCTTGCTAACACTTACCAAGAAACTAAGGCTAGTATGGAACGACTGGAACAAATTCTTGACACACCCAAAGAACCCAAGCCCGAACACGCTGTTGATATTGGTGATGTCAAATCAATTACTTTTGAAAAAGTTGATCTTACGTACGAAACTTCAACAGAACCCGCGGTTAAGAATATCAACCTTAACATTACAGCTGGTGACTCAATAGCTTTTGTAGGACCTTCGGGAAGTGGTAAAACGAGTTTGATTAAACTTTTAGTCGGGTTGTACAAACCGACTCAAGGAAAGATCTTGATCAACAACTCCGATAACAACGAGATTGATTTAGAAAAATATCGCAAGCAAATTGGACTTGTCAGCCAAGACACTCAGTTATTCGCGGGAACTGTTAGAGAAAATTTACTATTCGCAGCTCCCGATAGTACTGACGAACAATGCATTAATGCTTTGAAGGCTGCGGCTGCCTCAAATATTATCGATCGGGGTGGTCAAGGTTTAAATACTAAAATTGGTGAAGGCGGGCTTAAACTTTCCGGTGGTGAGAAACAACGCCTCGCTATTGCTCGCGCCCTGTTGCGCGATCCCGATTTAATTATTTTTGATGAAGCAACCTCCTCACTTGATTCCTTAACCGAAGAAGAAAT
>CAYOVR010000067.1:0-7507 GCA_964407465.1 uncultured Candidatus Saccharibacteria bacterium | reverse complement strand
GCGCGGACGGTTTGTGTGTTGTTAAGAAAACCATTGGAGCCTGCGGCGACTGGTTTTTGTACAATACCAAACCGGACGCGCTAATAAGTCTTTAGCCGAACAAAGTTTGAGTCTCGGAACTGGGAACAGGCTTTTTCTTACGAGAAGTTTTTTGCTTTGGAACGATAATAGTGTTTGGTGAAGAAGAAACTTCGACTCCAGAGGCGGCTTGGCGATAGACACAGAAGTCACATGAGTTGCTAAGTGGCGGCAACTCACCATCTAAACATGCTGAAGCTTTTTGAACCACGCCCTCGATCCAACCATCATCACCGACATATGGAATGAGTTTAATATCGAATTCAAGCTTGGCATCGAAAGCTTCTTTGTCGCGTTTACCATTACAGTAAACGAAATATCCTGTTGGCGAAACATTAAAGCCATTCTGGCGAAACAACCACTGATAGATTTCCATCTGATGCTTGTAGCCATCTTGCCAGGCCGCGTCTAAATTAACTTCGCCATCTTTTGAGGTCGCTTTGTAATCAACAATAATCAACTCCCCCGCTGGATTAACCCAGACATCGTCAACCGCACCGAAGATATAAAGGTTGGTTGGTTTATGATGAAAACCGACACCGGTAAAATTCTCACGCCATACATCTAATTGCTCGTGTTGATAAGGCACGGCATCGACACCATAGCTTTCCATTAAAGGATGTGGCTTGCCTTGGGCGCGATGAACATCAAATTCTTTCTTTAAGAGATGGTCAACGGCTGAGTTCAGGTTGAAAGGAAAACCTGGAGGCTGCCCTACCCCAAGCCGGCGATCCATATAAAAACAACGTGGACAATTTAAGAACAATTCCAGCTTTGATCGGGATAATCGAAAGGGCTGAGAGCTCTTTGGAACATACAAATTTTTTGTGCGCTTACCGCTGTAATAATCAGACATAGTTTTTCTAGTATAACACACTGATGGGGGGCTTGACTGAAGTTAATTAATATCGTATGCTAATTAATCGGAATTATCCGAATCCCAGACAGACACAAGGAGTGCAACATGAAACGAGTGCTTTTCAGTATTCTCGTCGCGAGCATCACGGTCCTCGGATCGATGGGCATTGCGTCGCAGGCAACCATCGCCCAGAACGGCGAAGACAAGCTCGGCGCTTACCAACTCGAAGCCGAGACGTACCCTGGCCGGGGAACGGTGTTCAACTTGGTCTACAGGACATACAACGACCTGGCGAAGGTCGCCGGCCCGTCCTACACCCTCGTCGCCGGAATCTTCCGCGTCGGACAACCCTTCGACATGTTCCAGTCGGGGACAAACTACTACATCGTCGACCCCGGCGATGACACCCCAGGCAATCTCTACGGTCAAAACAGGCCTGGGCGAATCTTCCTCTGGAACAGGACCACCGGTCTGTGCTCGGAAGAGGCCATTGCCGAAGGCCAGAACCCGGCCGACTACGAACGCATCTGGACCGCCGGTCGGATGAACGGCACGTTCTTCATTGTCAACGACAAGGGAGAACTCAAGAGCTACGTCCCGGCGACCAACGTCTGGACAGTTCTCGCAACGGGAATCTCCACGTTCGGCACGGAAGCCGACCTTGTGGTTCGTGCGCCGAACCTCGTCTATTACACGGACTACCAGAGGGGTCACATCTGGAGGTACGACACTAGTACCAGCACCAATAGCATTTTCGCCACCGTCGTCGATTACCCCGTTTCGATCACGATGGACGGCGCGAACATTGTCGTGCTGGGCAAGCTGGTTGGTACCAACACGATATACAAGTTCGCGCCAGCGGGTGGGCTTCCGATACAGCAGCGAACGTTCACCAACTCGAACTTACGCGGCCTCGGACGCGTCTCAGCCACGGACTACGTGACCAACGACGCGTGGTCTCACAACATCGTCCGCATCAAGATCGTGGGTACATCGGCGCCGATCCTCATCTCCGAATCCGTCGGAGGCCAAATCCAGGCCGTCTCGATGGGCCGGGACCTCAACAACAATGACGTCGTCGGGTTCGCAGACTTCGCCGGAAAGAGGATCGGTGAAACCATGCTCGCACCATAGCGAGCCAACAACCCCCGTGGGTGGAACCCACGACGCTCAGCGGAGACCCCCAATCCGCTGAGCTTTTCTTTTTACATTATTTCTTCGCAGTCAAAGGATACTTTTTCAAAAGTTGCGCGTAGTACACCAAATTACGGGCTGTATTTTTTGCCATATGTGGGACAGCATCATTTTTCAAACGACGATCTCGTTCTGTTTTGGGATCAATACCAACTTCCCCTACCCAATAAGTACAACACTGTGGTGGCAAAGTAAAATTCATAAAAGTTAAGACTTCCATAATTGACGCCAGTACGTGTTGCGCGCCATCTTCTGTTCCGGTAATCACCACGCCAGCGACTTTATTCAAAAAAGCTTCGCGGCCATCTTTGATAGCTTCTTCGTCAAAGGCATCCATGCGTTCAATAACACGCTGCATCAAACTTGAACGCTGCCCCCACCAAATCGGCGTCGCAAACAAAACTATATCAGCAGTGCGAAGTTTTTCGGCAATTTCTGGCCATTCGTCATCGTCACTTTCTTCAAAGCTCAAACCTACTTCAATATTTTTATCAGCCAAACGAATTGTTTCGCTAGTAACTTTGCCGAATGGTTTCATCTCTTCAACGACCATATTCGCTACTTCTTCGGTGTTGGAAATGTCTGGTCCGTGCTTCAACGAAGCATTTAGCACTAAAACATGGAGTGGGACGTTAGAATCTGGCATCTCACATTCAAAGTGGGGTTTTTGTTTATACATAGTGTTATTTTAGATTAAAATTGTACGGGCACACGGAGCTCGTTGGCATTCTCTGGCAACCCAGATGGGTTATCTCTTTCAAACACAATGAAACCATTTCCGCTCTGCGGTTTAACAAAACTTAAAGTTACACTAAACGGCACATAATTTTCTGTGGTCCACTCCCCTTGTGCCTGAGCCGGAGCTTGTACTAAAACTTTGCCATTTGCATCTTCAATTCTCACAGGAAACGAGGCTTCAAAATACCAAGTCCCACGTGCTTCACCAGTTATGGTAAGTGGGCTGGTAATCTTCTGGTTAGCCTTCAAAGATTCAACCTTGATTAGGTCATCTTTTTGCAAGACTTCTGGTTCAGCATCAGCAGTTTCAGACGAAGTTTGATGCTGAGCTTGATTATCAGCCACCTCAGCAATATCAGAGCTTTTACGACTTGATAATGTGATGCCGAAAGCAATGATAAGCACGATCACAATCGCTAACCAAATTTTATTATTCATGTGTTTGTCTAATTAGTTTTCAGCTTGAGTATATCAAAAAACCCTACCAAGAGGTAGGGTTTTTAATTGCACTTGTTATGGTAACTGAGCTTTGACTTCAGCTAAGGATTGATCCCAACGCTGGACAGTTACGCCAGCCGTTGACAGCCATGCCATCTGGGCATCAAAGTCAACTTTTTTAGTATCAAACTGTTCTAAGGAAGGGCTCGTGTTAACCACGTGATACACCAAGATTAACCAGGTTTTGTCTTGCTTAGCTTTGTTTACCCAGCTTTGGAATTCAGCGAGAGTTGTATCTTGCTGCATGTTCTGAACTTTTAAGCGATAGGCATCAAAATTATCTTTGGAATTGTAGCCTTCATCTGTAGTTCGGTGAGAGCTGTAATACTTTGCGATCTCAGTATTGATAGCAGCGTTGTATTCACCAAACGGACTGGAGAAGTTGCTCACGGACTGACCAGTGATAGATTTCAAGAATGTCTGTGAATGAGTTAACTCATAAGTTAACTGAGCTGTAGTTGCTTGAAGAAGTGATGGATGAGAGACAGTGTGAGAACAAATTTCTTGGCCATGAGCGACGTAGGTTTGAAGATTAGTTACTTGAGCTGGGATACCTTCAACATATTGAGTGGCGTTACAATGAGTAGCTTTGAGGCCATAGAGATTCAATACTGGAAGAGCTGTAGTGATGTTTTGCTCGAAACCATCATCAAAAGTAAGAGTCACTAAACCACGATTAAACGTAGGGTATGTGTATGGAGTTACACTGTATTTATCAGTCTGAACCCACCCGTTGTTTGAAATAAAGAAGAATACTGAAACTGCTTGAACATCACTTGGAACGGAGAACACTCCGTTGTACTGCTGCCAACCTGAACCGTTAGGTTGCGGATCTGACATACCAAAGAACTCTTCGCTACCGTCATCTTTGATATACTGCGCGACAACGTGAGGAATTGTATTGGTTTTGTACCAAGCGCTGAAAGCGTAGTCCCCGCCTCGAGTTAAGACTTGAGGAGTGTATGCCCATTTGGCATCACCATCAACATAGTTTGTCACAGTGACTTTAACGCTCTTTGTACCATCGTAGCCTTCATTGACGTACTCGTACGTTGGTGTGTTAGTTCCCCAGTTTTCTCCATGCCAGTCAGTTGGTATGGCTGGAGTACCAGCAGACTGCTCTACAGATGAGTTAGGTACGTGATTAGTAACTGGTGGTGGTGTAGTTCCTGTAGTCAAACTAAAGTTATCAACTTCAAGCGTCCCAACAGCATAAATGATGTGGAACATAGTTACAGATGCAGTACCTACAGGAGGTGTGAAAGTAGCGTTGCTTGCTTGCCATGCAGCTGCGACTGGTAAAGTAGCGACTGTATCGTAAGACAAGACACCAGTGGTGCTTGTGTAACGCACTACTAACTGGGTTGGAACTGTAGCTTTGTAATAGTCACTGAAAGTGTATTGTTGTCCGGCAGTAACCAGGACGTCTGCGAAATACCACTTAGCGTCACCGCTTGTGTAAGCAGTGGTGGTGATTTTTGCGGCCTTAGTACCTTCTTGCCCAGCTACTGGGTAAGTGAAGGTTGTGGTGGCTGTACCCCATTTGTTGCTCAACCAGTTAGCTGGCTGAGTTCCTGCTCCATTAGCTGTCTCAAGTGATGGGTTGAGGATTAAGTTACCACTGACTGGGGGTGGAGGAGGTGGAGTTGTGCCAGTACTGATGCTAAAGTTATCAACTTCAAGTGTGCCAACAGCGTGAATAACATGAAAGACAGTTACTGAAGACGTACCAGCTGGTGGAGTGAATGTTGCGTTAACTGCTTGCCATGCTGCAGAGATTGCAGGGTTGGCAATGGTACTGTAAGTATGAGTGCCAGTAGTGCTAGTGTAGCGAACGACAACTTCAGTCGGTACTGTAGCTTTATAATAGTTGCTGTAGCTGTAGAGTTGTCCAGGTGTTACCGCGACATCTTGGAAATACCACTTAGCATCACCGTTGGTGAAAGCTGTCATGGTAACCTTGGCGCCCTTAGCACCATCTTGTCCAGCGACAGGATAAGTAAAGGTGGCTGTGTTAGTTCCCCACTTGTTGTTTAGCCAATTCTGCGGCATTGTGCCAGCTGCATTAGCTGTCTCAAGTGATGGGTTGAGTATTAAGTTAGGACCAGCTGCGATTGCCGTCTTTGGTAATGGCAGGGTTAGAAAAGCACTGGCAATGAGGACTACCAGAGCGGAGGTGGCAAAGAGTTTTCTTGTCATCGATATCTTGGTTAATTTTTGGCCCCTCCAGAGCTAAATATAGCTTATTACCATATCACTTTATGATAAATTTGGCAACACCTGTTTATTCAGGGAAAATAACTGATTTTAGTGAGACTTTTGTATCAAAAAACCGCCTGTGCGACGGTTAAGTGACTGAGTTTACTTTTTCCATCGGGGAGCGAAGCGTATCGTGAAAGAAAATAACTTAGCTTTGTACTTGTTCATTCCTTGACTGATCATTCCTTCATAAGCCGCTTTTTGAAATCCTTTTAAATCTCCTTCATAACAAAACTTGCCGTCTTTGTAGCAAAGACTACAATACTTCTCTGATTCTCTTTGACCAGGATCATTCTTGAAAGGCATATAGCAACTTTCACAATTTTTGTTGGGTTGTATTGGCATAAGTTTATTTTAAGTCCATATGGTGGACATTTGATAGATTAATGTTCATAAGCTTTTCAGCGACGCGCTTGAAACGAGCGTCGTCACCAGTAGTATAATACTGATCTTCGGTTTTGTCCGTAGCTAAAATATTTTCGTGTTCTAATATATAGTGGAGGCGTCGCGCGACTGCACCACCAGAATCAACAATTTTAATACCTGATCCAACAACTTCTCTGATTTGTTCTCGTAAGAAAGGATAGTGAGTACATCCCAACGCAATCGCATCAACGTTTTTAGTAAGCAATGGTGGTAGCTCTTTCTGCAAAACATCTTTAACAGCTTGAGTATCAATTTCACCATCTTCAACTAACTCTTCCAAATTCGAGCCACCAACTTTGATAATCTCCATATCGGGAGCGAACTTAGTGATGAGATCGGCTAAGTACGGGCTCTTGGCGGTTGCAGGCGTAGAAAATACAGCAGCTACTCGTGTTTCAGAAATATTCGCTAAAGTTTTTACAACTGGCACTGTGCCTATAATCGGAAAGGGAAACTTTTCTCTCATTTCGTTAATCGTGTACACTGTCGCCGTATTGCAAGCCGCAACTACCGCTTTAACATTTTGAGTTTCAAAAAACTCTAAGATTTTTGTGACTCGATCAAGAAGCTCATCTTTAGTTTTTTGACCATACGGAACATAAGCTTGGTCAGCAAAAAAAATCGTCGACTCATTCGGCAACAGTTTCTTGATTTCCCTTAGAATTGATAATCCCCCTACTCCGGAGTCGAAAACCCCAATTGGTCGGTTGTCCATAACCTAATGGTAACAAAAAACCGCTCCGAGGGCGATATGTTGACGAAAAGCTAAAAAATAGATATAATCACAAATTACTTTGTGCAATACACAGGTAAAATACTCGACAACAGAGAAAGGAGGAATACCCGATGTCTTGGAGATATCCGTTGATGCGCCACCTTGAGTCGCACTACCGAGAAGCTCAGCTGCGGGACGTGCTACTTATTGCTTGCCAACATCTGCTCGGCTCACAGTATCGGATGTTTTCGGGACTGCTCAACATGGGCCTACGTCCTGAAAACTGCGTCGTCGTCGGTAAGAACTACTCCACGAACACCAGAGTATTCAACCGGCTTCGGAAAGACGGAACTGCTCATAATCTTGGAGTGACCGTTGCACCTTTCAGCGCCACGTTTGAACCGAACCAGCCATTTGATAGCTGGTTTGAAAGAGAACTGACCGAGTTCGTAGGAAATGAACTCGCGCAACGGCAACTCAAGAACTACCGCCACATCATCATCCTCGACGACGGCGGTCACCTCAACATGCTGTGCAAATCGTTGCTGAAGAAGCGCCCCAATGCCTACGGCATTGAGCAAACTAGCTCCGGCGAACGGCAACTCAGAGAAGCGGACATGCCGTATGACTGGATGTCTATTGCCAGATGGTACACGAAACAGATTCTGGAAGCGCCGCTCATCGGCGAAGACGCGGCTCACCGCATTACCTCCCACCTTACCCGGCGGGGCCAGGATATC
>CAYOVR010000066.1:0-7673 GCA_964407465.1 uncultured Candidatus Saccharibacteria bacterium | reverse complement strand
ATCAAGTGGTACTCCGCAGCTCTGGCATCTAACTTTCAGTGGTTGTTGTTCAGCCATGGCGATATTGTAGCAAATATAACAAGTCTTAGAAAGCAAAATAAAGAGGCGTGCGCAGGGACCACGAATGGTATGCGCACGCCGTACGTGCTCTGACGATCACTCCGATTCGATGACCTTCAGGAAATCTATGAGGAACTCGTAATGCTGGATGAACCGGCGATGCTCTGGAGAAATGAAGCCCTCCTTCACCGCCAAGTCGAGATGACGAACCATGTATCCGTAATACCCGAGAACATTGAGCAGGCCGACATGCTTCACGAGCCTGTCTTGGTGACAACCGAGCTGCGACCAAGTCGCATACTCGATGAACTCGTCGATCGTACCCAAACCACCCGGAAGCACCAGCGCCGCGCACGACAGATCGGACATCATGCGCTTACGTTGATGCATGTCATCAACGTAGTGAATCTCGGTGAGCCCCTTGTGATTGATCTCCTCCCACTCTTCGAACCTCGGGATCACACCGATAACCTTCCCGCCGGCCTCAAGCGCGGCGGTCGCCACCGCTCCCATGAGTCCGACGGACGCCCCTCCGTAAACGATACCATAACCGCAACTTGCCAACGTCCGACCAACAATGGTCGCCGAAGTCATGTAGCGCCAATGGTTGCCAGCTCCGGAACCGCAATACACAGCGATGTTTGGCATAACCTTTCACCCGTCCTTTTCAGATTTGACCCGTTAGCATAGCAAAAAATCGACTCCTAATCAAGAGCCGCCAATTTTAACAATCAAACTACTCGCTAACTATCAAACTCGCGAACTTTTCTTTAAACTTCTTTAGTTTTGGATTGATGACCACCTGACAATAAGGCTGGTCTTTGTTCTTGTTGTAATAATCTTTGTGATAGTCCTCAGCCGGATAAAACTCCGATAGCTTCTCAAGTGTGGTGACAATTGGTTGATCAAAAACTTTATCTAATTCAACTTGCTTAATAAAACTTTCGGCTTCAGCTCGTTGTTCTTCGTTTGCGTAAAAAATCGCGGAACGATACTGCGTTCCAACATCTGCGCCCTGACGATTTAATTCGGCAGGATTATGTGTGGCAAAAAAGACTTCTAATAAATCATGGTAACTAATTTGATCTGGATTATATTCAAATTTGATGGCCTCAGCGTGTCCGGTATCGCCCATGCTCACCTGTTCATATGTCGGGTTTGGATTGGCACCACCAGCATAACCTGAAGTCACGCTTTGCACCCCGCGCAAGCGCTGAAACACAGCTTCAGTACACCAAAAACACCCTCCCGCAAACACTGCTGTTTGAATTTTGTCGTTCATAAGCAAGATTGACCTAATAAGTATATATACGTATAATAGATAGCTAATGAAGGAGGGTCAATACGGTTGTTGATCCATGGGTTCATTCCGCAGCAAAAGGGACAGATATGGAAAAGACCTATTCTACCTTTGTCAGACCGAAACAAGGGACCATAATCATTTCGCTTCAGGGAAACCTATCCTATGAGGAAGGGACCATATATTTCCGGATCAAGATGAGGCATTGTCTGGAAAAAGGATACCGAAAGTTCCTCATTCACTTCGGAGGAGAAGAGGGCGTGCAGTCAATCGACTCGTCATTCATCAGTGAACTCTTCTATTACACCAAAGCAGTTGGTGGAATGGAAGGAGGTCTGTTCATCTTGGTGAACATGAAAGACGAGGTCCGCACATCACTAGAGGCCACCGAACTGATGGAGAAGCTTGTCATCGCGGTCGACGATCCGACGATGGGGAGGCTCTGACCATGACCAACAACACAACGACGACGATAAGGGGTTCGCAACAGCGGACCCCGTTCTTTTTTTATTTCATGTCATCGCGAAATCCATAACGCTTCATATCTATAGTAAAGTTATCATCAAACACCACACCTTCTTTTTCAAGCAACTGTTTCTGTAATTCTTTTGATGCTTCCCAATTGCCTTTAATACTCAAAAACCCATCACGATTTACGACGCGCCACCACGGCACACCAGAATCGGCTGGCAGTGCTCTAAGCACTCCCCCAACCTGTCTAGCTGCACGAGGACTCCCAGCAGCAGCCGCAACTTGCCCATAACTAACAACCTTACCCTTGGGCACGTGAGCAACATAAGCGATTACATTTTCTTTAAATTTGCTCATTTCAAAAGTTTAACGATATTCATTGATTAACCACTGTGAAATATATCCTTTATACTTCTTGCGAGCCTTCAATGGCATGTTGCGATACCCAGAAATAATCTTTCGACAAGACTTCGCCCCACAGTGACAACGCATGTTCCAACCGGTTTCGTTGTCTTCAGTCATTTCGTAATTCCACGTTAGCTCTTCACCGCGTTTAATATCCCGCATGGCGACAATATCAAACAAATTTTTCACTCCACAATTTGGTTCGCACGAATGATTAATTTTGTCTGCGAAACCTTTAGACAGTCTCCACTTCCGTTTCTCAAATTGAATGGCATGACTTAGTTGATATCGATTCCATATCGCATTCCAACCCAAAATTTTTCCATCGAAACTTGCGATTACTTCCCCTTTTTTTATAGGCTCTTTTGCAAACAAGCCCTTACCGACTTTGGCTTTCTTTTCTATAACTTTTGGATTATCCATATTTGTTAATAGTACCATAAGTTTTTGGAATAAAAAAAGCCCCGCTCTCGGGGGCTTTAGTTTATTTATTCTGCGACGCCAATATCACTTACTGGCAAATCAAGTGGAATCGGCTGAGGCTGTTCATTGTTATCTATGAGCTCTTTCACAAGCGGCACAATCACATTATCACGATAGTAACCAGTCTCGACTTTATTCGTTACCGGGAAAATCAATGATGGGACATACAATTCCTCAGATGTTCCAAATAGTCCATTATACTGCCACAAACGCGTCATACCAACCGTTGGTGTTCCAAGTTCAACAGTGACTTTTTTTACATTACCACCAGCAGGATAACCGCCATAGTAATTTCTGAAGCCACCTTGTTCGGCTAGTTTAACAATGGCTTCTTCATCAGTAAACCCTGGGTAGTCTGATTTACTATATTGCTGAGTGGTGATTTCATAAACACTTGAGACAACATTGTGACGAACATTGACACTAACATTCAATCCTGCGGGAAAACCGCCTTCATCCATCACGACTTTACCATCAACGACAAAGGGATAAATTACATTTACCGTATCAGGGATATAAATTGTTGACTTATCAGCGGCACGTTCGTACTCTTGGCGCCAATAATTCTGAACCACCGGCTTTCCGTAATTAGAAGCGTTAACACTGTAATCAGCTAGGAACTGATTTGCTGTTGCGATAACGACCTCATCCGAAGGCATATCCTCTGGATTCAAACGATAGCGGTTGTAACAAGCGTCATCTTGACATTCCCTTTCAGGAAAACGCCAAGTGCGCCAGTTCTCATAAAGACTGACCGAGCCTTCAATAAAATTGATGTTAGCGATATAACCACGCTCACGATTTTCGCTAATAGATAAGTTTTCAATAGTGGGTGAAACCAATTTTTGAATATTTAGCAAACCAAGTCTAATGGCACCCATGATTGAATTTGAAGGATTACCTAGACCTTCTTTGTTTCGCTTAAATACTGATTGCTGTGCTTCTAGCCCTGGTAAGTGACTGCCATTATATTTAAAAGTATAAGTAGTTTCAGGGTATGGGGCGATAAGTTTACTATCAGATCCACCACCATATCCACCAGCGCTTCCAGGAGCTGAGTTTGGCGCAGATACTGCAATTTCACTAGTTGCAGTTGGACTAGCACTATCACCGCCAGAGCCACGACCCTCGGCATTAGCTGTCGTAAGATTACCTAATGACCCAAACGAGTTTGCTTCAACTTCATCTACAGTATAATTAGATGACAAAACTTCTACCGCGTTTTTTGGTGAAGTAAATTGCTGACCACCGGCAACGTACCAAAAAATAGCAACCGCTACTAGAGACGTCCCTACTCCCAAGAAAAATTTAGACCATGACATATATGTTGGTTCTTTAGTTAATTGTGATTCTATTTTTGTTCGACGCGCAGCTTGTTCCAAGTTTGAACGCAACGACGCCTGAAAAACAGGATCAATCTGATCCTGAGATTGGAGTTGCTTTAACCCATCTCTTAACTCAGGAGTTAATCCTACTTCCAAGTCTTCTCTATTTTCTTGAGGAAGTTGCGTGTTGCTCATCGACTTAAAATTAATAATAGTAAGATTGCGACTATCGGACCATTTAGTTCTTTTAATTTTTGGACTGCTCGACTAAATTGAACTTTTAAATTAGCTTCGGGTTTACCGGTAATGATTGAAATCTCTTTGTAACTTAGTTCGTCCCAGACGCGCATCGTGACTAACTCGTGATTCTCTGGCGACAACTGCTCAAGCAGCTTCTGAATGTTCTCACGGTGGAGAGTGGTTTCTAGATCGCCAACAACATCAGAAGCAGATGGAACAGTCGCTGCCGCTTCAATAGCATCGGCCGATTTGTTAGTTCGATAGTGATCGATGAGACGATTTCGCGCAATTTGATAGAGCCAGGTTTTGAATGATGCTTTATTGGCGTCGAAGCGAGGCATCGCCTGAAATGCTTTCATAAAAACATCGCTGGTTAAATCTTCTGCGACAACGCGATTCGAGACACGACTAATCAAGAAGCTGAAGATCGCTTTGACATACATGTCGTAGAGTTCTGTAAATGCTTCTAGTTCACCGGCTTGAATGCGCGCAATGGCTTGTGTTTCAACCTGCTCCATGGAAGTCCGTAGTGTAGTAATACCTGATGAGGTATCGGGTTACGCAATGCGTAGACGAATCTACGCATCCTGTTTAATCTCTTTATTAGCATATCATACTCACTCTTATTACTGCTGTGGATTATGGCACTGTGAAAGCTTTCGGTATGATATACGAAGAATTGGCGCTAAGGTAACAAAAAAGACCGCCAAAGTAATGCGGTCTTTTTTGTTACTCTTTCTTGTCTAAATTAAGCGCGCAAGAGTTAATACAGTAGCGCAGACCGCCTTTATCTGCTGGGCCATCGTCGAAAACATGGCCTAAGTGAGAACCGCAACGCTTGCAAGTTACTTCAGTGCGAGTCATGCCTAAAGTATCATCACTTTCCAAAATTACGTTCTCTCGATTAACTGGATCAGTGAAACTTGGCCATCCTGAACCCGAATCAAACTTTGTATCTGATGAAAAGAGCTCTTGGCCACAAGCAGCACATCGATACATTCCGTTACTGTGATCGTTGTAATATTTTCCTGTGAAGGGAGCTTCTGTCCCCTTCTCGCGCAAAATATGATACTGATCGGGCGTTAGTTTTTGCTTCCACTCGTCTTCAGTCTGAGGAATTGGTTGCATGTTGTCGTTCATAAATGTTTTCCTTTTCCTCATTATACGCTTTTAGATTAGACTCGACAATTATCGAACCGCTTCTATGGTTTGTGCTAATTCTGCACCGGGTGCCGTGATGAAAATTCGCCCTGTCGTTGCATCGCGTCTAACTGTGTAATCCGTAAAATAATCGGAATTCGAGGTGTAATGTGCAGTGTCAGTTGCGGGATCGAACGGCATTGATGATAAATAGTTTGGTACAACACAACTCGCTATGTCGTAGCCAGCAGTACTAGCCATTGGAGTTGCAGTTATCGGAAGCTCTCCAGCTGGACAGATAAACTTTCCACGGTTCTCTACCATATTTTGACCAATCGCGTTTAGGATTGCATTGGCATTGCTAACCCGCTGAGAGTTCCGTGCTTGGGCGAATTGCCGAGCAGGATTAATAGCTACAAGCGCTACCGCTGAAAGTATCGCGATAATTCCTATCGACACAAGTAGTTCGATTAACGTAAACCCTTGTTGCTTAACAAAATTGTTATTCATAATTAATAGGTTTGAATAATATTGATAACTTGGAACGGTTCGAGACGTGCCTCTACTCTGTACTCACTGACAATTTTTTCAATCTCAACTTTGACTGTAAAATTTACGACGTAATTTGCGTGGGTGATAACATCACTCACTTTGCACGAATGTTCCCCTATCGCCCACTCAGCATTACCAGAGAAGTTTTTTGCATTAGCAAGTCGAAGCAATACTAACTTCGCGCAAGAATCGGCAGCTCGTGCGCTTTCTGCTTTAAATACTTCTTCCAAAACAGCGGTACGCGATGCATTGGTAATACTGCTCACAGAAATAATTATCAATCCCAGAACGGCGCTAAGAAGGGTGACTGTAATTATCAATGCAAAACCATCGTCTTGTGCAAACTTTCTAGTCATAACGTACAAACCTAAATTCTTGACCATATAACACAAGACTTATCGAAGTGATGAAGACACCATTTTCCTCTTGCTTGCTGACATCGAAGCTTCCAACTTCTATATGATCTGTAGATAACGAACGCTCTTCGTTATCTCGCTCGATCAACAACTGCTGATCTTGAAGCCGAATTGATAAATTGTGACCTGCTCTATCCCGAAGCTTAATACTCTCATCTTCCTGACCAACTGCGGGGAAAACTACAGTTTCCGCTTTTTGCAATTCGTCATTAATCTTATAAGTTATATATTGAATTTCCATATTTGTTAGCGCTTGTTCCTGAATTTTATAACCCTGCTCAATTAGTGAATATCCTGTTCTTAAGCCAACAGAAACAAAGATGCTTGTTAGCGCTACATACAGAACAATTTCTAGAAGGGTGAATCCATCGTTTTTCATAACTCGCTTCCGATAATTACCATCCCCTCCCCATTTTCCAAAGCGGCAAACATATTTTCGTCTTCACAATCAATCGCGTTGATACTAGCTGATAAACTCAACGAAGAAAGTGGCGTCATAACCCCGTTTGAAGCCATTTTCCAAACTTGAAACTCTTTGTCGAAGTTATTACTCCCCACAAAGATGAACGGCGTTCTAAAAAACAAAGATCTAATACTGTGGCCAACATCTACTGAGGTTCGAGCCTCTAACGAATTATTTAATAAAGCTATATTAAATAATTCGTGATTCGATGGGTTATTAAACCCACCGACAGTCCGACCCAGTAAAACAGTGCTGTCCAATAATTCAATGCTTCGGCCATCCTGCACTTGATATCCATTTGCGCTGAAAGTGCTGACCACGAAAATTGCATTTGGGTTGCTGACATCGAGAACCCGCAACTGCGTTTGATTTGGCGTAGCAACATAAGCTAAATCTTTATCAACAAACAAGGCGTTGATTTTAGTCTCAGTTTCGAAACTCCCAACAATCGAGGGAGTAAGAACATTACTTACATCAATTATCTGCAACTCTGCTCCAGTATTTTTTGTAAGTCCTAAATAGACCAGACTATCTTTTACATAAATACTTTGTCCTGACAAAGTTGTATCTAGAATTTCTGGAATTTTGAAACTAGTTTTAAGCTGCAATTGCGCGCTATTTGAAACATCAATAATTTGAAGTTGACTAACTGTGCTTAAGTTGGCAACGTATGCGTATTCCCCCACGACATGGACCGCAGACAACCCTGGTCCTGTGCTTATCGAACCAACGATCTCAGGGTTTTCAGGATCCCCTACATCAACCACAAATAAATCTGGGGTGGCAGCCACACTATCGTCAACCGTAACGTAGGCGTA
>CAYOVR010000065.1:1175-7675 GCA_964407465.1 uncultured Candidatus Saccharibacteria bacterium | reverse complement strand
GTCTAAGCGTTCTTGGTCAGGTTTGTAAAAAGACTTTGCAGTTAAGTTTGCATGAGCAAAGACACCAATTTCGGGATCGGTAATTTGAAGTTCAATCAAATCTTTTCGGCTCGATGGATATTTGTACTGAGCGTAATATTTATCCAAAGATTCTTTCGACGAAATAAAGTTTAGGAAATCCCAAGCCCAATCTTTGTGTTCAGTTTGCTTGTTGACCACTTCACCAAAGTAATTTGCGAAGTTAACAGATGGCTGACCAAGGTTCGGTTGAGGAACCGCGGCTACATCGTAATTCAAGTTTGGAGCTTTTTGTTTAAGAGTCTCTCGCGTGTAAGAGTAACTGTACAAAAATGCCGCGCGACCGTTGGCGAAGGCGTCTATAGAATAGTCACTGCTCGCATTCCAATTATAATTATTGCTTGATAGACTAGCAAAAGATGTATAAAACTTCAATGCGTCGCTTCCCGGCTCAGAAAAAGTCCCATCCACACTTACACTTTGACCAAAGGTTGGTACCAAGCCATCTTGGTTCCATGGAATCACCCCTTGCTGGAGCATAAGTAAATACAAAATATCGACAGCTCGGTTAACATTGACATTCAAACCCATAGCGACACCACTACGCGTAAAGTAACCTGTGCGATCTTGAACAGTAATCCGCTGTGCATCATTCTGAAGCTCGGTCCAAGTTTTTGGAGGGGTCGCAATCCCTGCAGTGCCCATCAAATCTTTATTGTAAAACAAACCTAAAGAGTCGACCGATAAAGCCACTCCGTAAATTTCGTTGTTCTTTGTAAAATCTGAAACAACAACATCAACAAACGTATCTTTGTAATCACGATATGTTATAAGCTGAGCAGGTACAGGTACAATCTTATCTAAATATTTTGGTGTCCAACTGTTATTGATCGCAAATACGTCTGGGCCGGTCCCGCTTGCGAGCGCATTTAACAAATCGTCTTCATACGTGTCGATATTCTTTTTTGAATACTCAATGCGAACGTTGGGATGTTTGTCTTCGTACTCACTTATAAGCGTGAGCATTTCCTGTGAATCACCAAAAGGTCTCCAGTAACGCAAAACCACTTCTTGATCAACAGCATTGCCCGATCCTCCGCCGCATCCAAGTGATAATGTTGATATGGCAAGAATAGCCGCGACTAATTTTATTTTTGATTTCATTGTTTGTATTTCCTGACCTTTATTATAACACAAAATAAAGCCAATAAGCGTAAAGGTGCTATTAGAGCTTTATATTTTTGAGATAGGCTGCAAAGTCATCCCTGAGGTCGTCGTGCATTAAGCCAAACTCAACCACTGTCTTCAAATACTCAAGTTTATTGCCGGTATCGTAATATTTACCGTTCTGAATCTCTAGCGCGTAGACGTCTTGTTCTTTAATTAACTCGTTTATGGCATCAGTAAGCCAAATTTCGTTCCCTTTTCCGGGTTTTTGAGTTTTTAGAAGCTCAAAAAGTCGAGGGGGCATGATGTACGCCCCAATCATAGCCAAATTTGAAGGCGCTTTGTCAGCGTCTGGCTTCTCCACTATATTATTAACTTTAAAAACGTTTGGCTCTATTTCTGATATGTCAGCAATACCATACTTATTAACAGACTCTTTTGGCACTCTTACTCCGGAAATCACTGGTTTTTGATGGGCGTCCCAGACATCAAGCATCTGTTTCAAACGTGGTGGTCGAGCTTGAATAAATTCGTCCGCCCAAAGAACAGCAAAAGGCTCATCACCAACAACGTGCTGAGCATTCATTACTGGCGTACCGTTTCCGTAACTCCCCTTCTGGCGAATATAAATAAAGTTGGCCATATCAGCAATTCGCCTGACTTCATCTGCTTGCTCATGCTTCCCCGCTTCTACCAGTCTTTTTTCGAGCTCAAACGGATAATCAAAATGGTCTTCAATCGTTCGTTTATGCCAACCTGTAACAATAATAATATCTTCAATACCCGCTGCTACGACTTCTTCGACTACATATTGAATAATAGGCTTGTCGACAATCGGTAGCATCTCTTTTGGCATCGCTTTAGTCGCAGGTAAAAATCTGGTACCAAAACCAGCCGCTGGAATAATTGCTTTTCGTACTTTTTGAGTCATGTCTGTATTATATAACTCATTCCGTCTTTGGTCGATACTGTAAAGCTTCCGCCAAGTGCTCAGTAGTAATTTGATCTGCTCCACTCAAATCAGCGATGGTTCGTGAAACTTTGAGAACGCGATGAATACTTCTTCCAGAAAGTGAGTATTGCTTCACCGCTTGCTTGAGCAAACTATTTACTGAATCATCAAGTCGACAAAACTGTTTGATTTGGACAATAGACATTTCGCTATTTGTCTTACCACTTCCCAAACGCTCATACTGTAAAGCACGAGCACACTCAACCCGCTGCTTAATCGCTAACGAGTTTTCAGCAACTGTTGTTTGCATTATTTTTTCATATGGCAATCGTGGTACTTCGACGTGCAAATCAATTCGGTCGATAAGTGGACCAGAGATCTTTTTTTGATATCTATGAATTTCTCCTAGGCTACACCGACAACGTTGAGTTGTGTCGTTGAAGTATCCACACGGACAAGGATTCAAGGCCGCAACTAACATAAACTTTGCTGGAAAAGTTAATGTGTTTTTTGCACGGGCAATCGTAACTACTCCATCTTCAAGAGGTTGGCGCAATGCTTCAAGGACGTGCCGTGAAAATTCAGGGAATTCATCTAAAAATAAAATTCCTCGGTGAGCTAACGTAATTTCACCAGGCCTTGGCACGCTTCCTCCACCAACTAAAGCAACATGAGATGTTGTGTGATGTGGACTGCGTACCGGACGAGCCGTAATTGAAGGCCCTTGAAGCTTGCCCGCAATACTATAAATTTTTGTAAGTTCCAAAACTTCCGCATGCACCAGGTTGGGCAATATACCTGCCAACGCCCGAGCCAATAAAGTTTTTCCTGAGCCCGGTGGTCCATGAAGTAATACATTATGAAGCCCTGCACTAGCGATTTCTAAAGCTCGCTTCGCAGCTTCCTGTCCTGCAATATCTTTCATATCCAAAAGAGGAATGAGATTAGCAAACGTAGCCAGCCCAGACAAAGAAGCTTTGGAGATAATTTGCTGTTTCCCCTCTAAATGATCCGCTAATTGCCTGAAACTGTGAATAGGGAAAACTCTGAGACCATCAACTAAAGACGCTTCCTCTGCATTCGCAGCAGGTACAAAAATCTCAGTAAATCCAGTATTTTTAGCAAATAATGCGATGGCTAAAACACCTGGTACTGGTCTAATAGAGCCATCTAAAGAAAGTTCTCCAACAAATAATTTACGCTCCGGTTTAAAATTTAGTTGGCCCGCGGCAAGCAACACAGCGAGCGCGACAGGTACATCAAAATGACTTCCGTTTTTGTGAACGTCTGCCGGCGCTAAATTAATCGCGATACGCGTCTGAGGATACTCAAAATCTGAATTTTTTACAGCCGAACGAATGCGCTCCTTACTTTCCTGAACAGCAGTGTCTGGTAAGCCCACAACCACAGTCGCAGGCAGACCATTTATTATGTCAGCTTCTACCTCGATCTTTACGGCGTCGAGGCCAAGGACCGTGCTTGAATAAACTTTTGATGTCATAGCTTTACCCTACCAAAAGCTAGTTCAAGAAATTCTAAAGTTTCTTCCGACGAAATTCAAGCGAAAAAAGTAAAACGATACCAAATAAAATATAAAAATCTGCGAAGTTAAAAATTCCACCCCCAAGTATGTAAACAAAATCTTTTACATAACCAAAAAATATTCGTTCAACAACATTCGACAACGCACCACTTAATATAAAAACCCACGCCACAAATGATCGTGAATCAAATTTGGTAAAATTTTTCCAAACGTATCTAAAAATCACAAATAAGACAACCAAATAAATCCCGATGATAACTGGAAACAAAACTGGAAGACTAAAAGCAAAATCATAATTTTTATACAACTGTAAACCAAACAACGAAACATCGCTTACACTTATAACTGACTCGGTTTTAATAAATCGAAAAGCAAAGTACTTAGCTAACTGATCGACAAAAACTAATATACCAAACCAAAAAACGAAAGAACCAAGTCTTTCGTTTTTAAAAATTGTTTTCAAAGTCTCGTAACTTTTCATTTGAAACTAAATAGCTTTATCGGCCCAAGGCAAAGCACGAAGTCTGTCTTCTGCAATTTCTTTACCTTCGTCATCAACACCATAGGTTCCGTCAGCTACGCGTCCGAGCGCAACGTCAATCTTTGCTAAGTCAGCAGTGATGCGAGCAATCAAATCTTTATTAACCTCATCGATCTGAACTTCTGTCGCCCCAGCATCATAATCGTTCCCTAGCTCAGTGTGAGGATGCAAACCTTTTAAATCTGCCTCTAGTTCAACCTTACGCGCCAAAAGTAACTGATTCATCTCTTCAACAAATTGTGGGCTTAAATGGGACATGGCTGTTTATATAAATAGTCTACCAATAGTATATGGGTTTTTTATTAAAAAATCTAGAAATCAATAAGCGCCCACGATCGGGCGCCTCATACTTTGTGGTAAATAGGCGGATCTGTAGGCGCTAACTCAAAGCTTTGAGCTAGTCTTCGCGCAGGATGCAGGACCCACTCCTTGAGTAGATCCTAGACCCTGCGCAAAAGCTAACATTTTCGTCGGCTTTAAGGTCTCTCGAAATAAATTCGAGAATGCTTGCATCCCAATCTAATGTCAAACTGCACTCCAAGCTTCCCTTGTGGTCTTTCGACCTTACAAACTACTTTTTGTTTTTTGTTTTTTTAAAACTTTTTTGTTTTTTGTGCACCAAATACCTTGGCGAACCTACATTTTTTGTTTTTGTTTTCATACAGCCTAGATTGGATAGGCTATGACGGAAAGCTAGAAGGAAAGCTACACTCAATTCCTTTAAGTACAGATTCCCTTGGTCCAGTTTATCGCAACAATTATTATCTTGTTGCGTATTGATTGAGTTTTTAATGTGCTAATCACTTCCTTTTCTTAACTAAATTAATCATACTAAGCATTTGCATCACTGTCAATTATGTAGCATAGTGCATCGCCGTTTTGATTTTAATTATGCGCAGTTTAGTTTTTTTAACATCACCTCAACATCATAAATCGTAATTTTTGGTTTTTCGAAACGTGTGGATAAGTGACAATTTCTTCGCAAATAACGATTAACAACAAATTTAATTATCACTCTGTGTATAAAGCAATTAGGATTTTTGAGAAATTTGATACCCTGCGCTAGTTTCTAGGTAAGAAATCAAGAAAGTCGAATCAGAAGCATTAGTATATAGTTCAACCTTTTCAAGTCCACTATGAGCTACTCGTTTGATAAGATTTTCGAAAGTTAAAAGACTACGGATGACCGACATTGGTGCCCCAAGGTCACTACCATAGTGTTTTTCTAATGCTTCAACATAAGGATGGGTGGTATTCCCCGAACCGTAGTTGCTAATAACTAAATGCTTTGGGAATAAAGCTCGAAGTGGGGCCTGAGACAGAAAATCGTGAGTTACAATTAGAATGCTTCTCGCTCTAAGTCCAAAATTCCTGATGATTTTATTGGTTCCCCCTGAATACCCTTGAGCGTAGACAACGCCTAGCTGGTTTAATTCTTCGTGATATTGCTTATAGAACTCTTTGATCTCAGTAAGAGTCGTAAACGTAATAACCAAAGGCAATCTATCTACATTTAAACCACTAAATAAGACGTGGGACTGTAATTCACTAACAGAAATCTCAATAGGTATTTGAGATTGTGTTCCTTGCTCGTGGTAAACACGAGAGTATTCTTCAATACCCAAGCGTTTCACAAAGTATTTCTCAACTAAGTCTGATGATTTTGAGTCTATAAATAAAGCTTTCTTAGCATAAGGCTCTAAAACCTTGCCGATCGCACCATCTATATTAATCGGTTGATTGATAAAACCAACATATCCTTCTCTAAATTCAATATATCTTACTGAGCCTGATTCAATGACTCCAAAGAAACTTCCTAAATTCTCAATGAAATCCGTTAGTTGCTTGCTCTCAGTTTTAATTTGTAGCTCCTCTAGCTTTTCGATTAGGTTTTCTGAAGCAATTTTTATTCTTTCGTATTCATAGTCATGATCCGAAAGCTGTGCTTCGGTAATGAAGCCGTAAACTTTGGTAATAGCGTTGAGCTGTAATTGAGCCAAGCCAAAGAATAAATCGACTCGTCCAAGCAAATCTATGACAAAGTCCTTATATCTCGGATCACCGGACTCAGTTTCAGGATTATATATAGAGCGGAGAGCGTACAAACCAAAACCCCAACTTGCTTTCTTAACCAAGCTTTTACTTACAGAGCGTTCTAAATCAGCCATTCGTTCAAAAATAACAGTATACTCTTCTTGATCTTCGAAACTTGATCGTAAAAAGGTTTCGTAATCAGCAACGTACAATGGAGACTTAGTAATCACTGGTACCTCGGTGGC
>CAYOVR010000065.1:0-1165 GCA_964407465.1 uncultured Candidatus Saccharibacteria bacterium | reverse complement strand
GAAATGTTTAAATCAACCAAGCTCTCCGTTTGCCAGTTAGTCGCTCTCCAGATAAGAATTTTCAAAACAAAGCGAACTTCTTCAGGGCTTAAGTCGGTTCGCTTAAGTAACTCTTCAAATTTTTGGTTATCAAAGTAATCTTCAGCCGGGAGTAAAGCTTGGGCTAATCCATTTTTCCAAATGGAAATCGCTGTCTGTTTATCTGACACAACCCACATGAACTTCTTTCCGCTTTTCTTAAGTGCTCCCGCTAAGACCTGAGGTTCCATTAATTCAATCGGCAATGTCACAATTGAAAATGGATCAAATGTTTTTATAATCGAGTCGTCAACTTCAATCGGTGGTTGTAACGTTTGGACTTTGGCAATAAGTTCAACGCTTGGCAATTTTAAACTAAGCAACTCTTTCCACAACATAGTTTGTTCTCGAACTACATTTTGAATTTGCTCATGAACTTCTTTGGGGAAACTTTGATACACTCCAAGCATCTTTTCAAGAAGGGCCATTGTAGCTTTTGCATCTGCTAATGCACGATGGCTCTCTGCCGAGACAATACTGAACGAATGAATTAAGTTTTCTAAATTATAGCTGTGTTGTGTTGGCAGAATAAACTGGGCTAGTTCTAAAGTATCAATGCTTCCACCTTTTAACGTAAGTCCGGCTTTTTCTAAAAAGGCGATATCTACTTTGATGCTGTGACCAACAATAATTGCGTTTTCAAGTTTCGTTTGTAAAAATTCTAAGTGCTCGGCAATCAACGGGGCTTGTTCTAATTCTGTTTGCGAAATTCCTGTAAGCCCTAATATCTTTGGATGCACTGGTTGAGTTGGGCGAAAGACATGTGTCCACTCTTCTATAATATGAGTACCGCTTTCATCAATAGTAAAAAACACGAAGCCTATTTCTAAAATTTCGTCGGCTTCGGGATCAAATCCTGACATCTCCAAGTCCAGACTACAGTAGATTGTTCGGCTGTCTTCTTCCATAACTGTATTGTAACAAAAAATCACCGCTTGTACGAAGCGGTGATTTTTTGTTAGTAAAATTTATTCTTCCGTGCTTTCGGGCTCAGCTTCTCGTTCTTGCAGTGGAAGCACTCCAGAAGCTATTTGATCACGGATTCCTTTATCAATTTTCGCTGCGATATCCTGATTTTCTTTAATAA
>CAYOVR010000064.1:0-7784 GCA_964407465.1 uncultured Candidatus Saccharibacteria bacterium | reverse complement strand
GGCGAAGATACTATAAATACCCGTCGGGGGCTTATGATCCCAGACGGCACTATACTCAACGTTAGTGCCGACGTTTTCTTCAAAGCCACTACCAATAAATTTTGTGGTTGAACCTTGTTGGTAGTAGAAGCTTACAGTGTCAAAATTTTGCGAGGCGCGAGCGATGAGGATAACAGGAAAATCTGTGAGGATATCAGTGCTCGACGGTTCAATGAGATTAAAGCTAACCTGCCCGCCAATAGTAATTTTGATACTGGTTGCATTAGTCCCACCTTTTTCATCAGTCGCTCTCGCGGAAATAGTATGAGACCCTTGCGAATACTTTTTATTGATATTTGTGGTATATGGTCGGTCCGTTAGAGTTTTTACTATTTCTCCGTCGATAGCAATGTCGACTTTAGCTATCCCTTTTTCAGACTCTGCATCAACAGAGACAGTGAACCCGTTCCCACTTACCGTCGCGTTTTCTTGTGGGCTGGTGATGTCTACGCTTGGGCGTTCATTGATTGGTGTGTCGCTGTCGTCAGGAGCCTCGTTAGTGTAGGTAGCTCCGTCTGGTGGGAACTCGTAGCCGTGAGCAAGAGCCCACGCACGAACTGGATTTTCCCAGGCTGGGTTATCAGGGCGTTCACTATGAATTTTTGTATAAACTTTGGTTGTAGTTTGATCGGATGGAGTTTGGTCGTTAGCCGGAAGACCGGTTAAGCCGTCGACTAACACGCCGACATGAACATCATCTCTATCTTTTGGTGTGTTGTAATCAGCGAAGACTTCAGTTTTAGTAGCTGGGCTAAATTCAGTCGGAAGTTTACCAGAGAGAATATCAACAGCGACTCTATTGATGCCGTCAGGAGTTTTAAATTCTTCAACAGGAGTATCTTTTAGCGCCTCACGCATGAAACGATTCCAGATTGGACCAGCAATTTGAACCGCATCAGCTTTAAGTGAGTCACCGTTGTTATTTCCAGTCCAAACACCCGCAGCGAGTGATGGTGTAAAACCTAATGTCCAACCGTCTTTAAAGTTGTTAGTGGTTCCAGTTTTAGCCGCAACAGGGCGGTTCCCTAAAGTTAATGGAGAGCTAGCGCCAAAGACATAACTGCGCGCGGCGTTGTCCGACATAATACTTGTTAGTTGATAAACCGCTTGAGGATCCATAACTTGGTTCTCGTTTTGTTTGTATTCCTCGAGAATTTCACCGCCAGCATCTTCTATTTTTAAGATTGGAGTTTTCTCATTGCGTTTACCGCCGTTTGCGAACACAGAATAAGCAGCGGTGTGATCAACTAGTTTAACTTCACAGCCACCAAGTACCAAAGACAACCCACAATCAGCTAAGGGCGAGGTAATGCCTAAGTCGCGGGCGGTTTGAACAGCGTTTTCAACACCTACGAGCGATAAAGTTTTTACGGCAGGAACGTTCAAACTACCAGCCAAGGCTTGTCTCATTGTGACGGGGCCGTTTTCATTACCACTGAAGTTTCTAGGGGTATAATTACCGAAGTTTGTAGTTACATCCCATAGTGGGGTTGCTGGCGAATAACCTGCGTCTTTTGTGAACGCTGTGGCGTAAACAAAGGGTTTAAAACTACTACCTGGCTGACGTTCTGATGTAGCTACATTTACGTTAGGTTCAAAAGTACAAGATTTTCCTGGGATACAACCTGCGGGTTCAGACTCACCAAAATAGTCTTTACCACCAACCATAGCTAAAATTTGTCCTGTTTTTGGATCGATTGCGACCAAGCTAGCGTTATGCGCGTTGTATCGTGCAACTTTAGTTAGTTCTTCGCGAACTACTGTTTCAGCAATGGTTTGAAGTTTAGGGTCAAGCGTGGTGTAAACCCGAAGACCACCTTCTTGTAAAGTTTTTTCACCGTACTTCTCAGCTAAATAATCTTCTACATAGAAGACGAAGTATGGGGCAACGATAGAAGTTTTAACTTTGTTGAAAGTAACTTCTTGATTTTTTGCTTCCTCATATTGTTCGTTAGTGATGTAACCTTGATCACGCATACTAACTAAAACAGTATTTTTACGGTTATCAAGGGCTTCTTTGTTTGGTCCGTAAGGATTGAAATATGTTGGAGCTTGTGGAAGCGCGGCTAAGTAAGCACTTTCGGCTAGTGTTAGTTCTGTTGCAGCTTTGCCAAAATATGCTCGGCTCGCGGCTTCAACACCATAGGCATTTCGTCCGTACGGAATTTCGTTTAAATAAAGTTTAAGAATTTCTTCTTTGGAAAACTTTGCTTCAATTTCAATCGAGAGAATTATTTCTTTGAGTTTTCTTGAGAAAGCCTTTTCTCTTGTCAGCACTGCGTTTTTAACAAACTGTTGAGTGATGGTGCTGCCACCTTGTTTTTTTTCTCCGGCTAGAACATCGACAATGACCGAACGGATAAGTCCGGTTACAGAGATTCCACCGTGTTTGTAGAAATCTTTATCTTCAATAGCAACGGTCGCGTTTTGTAAATCTTTTGGAATTTGGTCTAATTCAATAAGGGTGCGATTTACTTCTCCATGAACTTCATAAAGTACGGAGCCGTCTCGCGCTAGGATCTTAGTGCTTTCCGGAACCTGTCGATTTAAGAGTTTATTTGGATTTGGTAAGTTGTAGCTGTAAAAAATAAATAAAAACGAGAGGAGCAAGATACCCGCTGCTCCAATTCTGAACGTCCAAATCCCTAGACTCTTAGGAGCAAAGACTGGATACTTTCTGACTAATTTTCGATAGTATTGTTTTATAGTATTCATAGTATTCTATATTATACGACAAAAAGGCAGGTTTGTAACGAAGGATATATGGCTATTTCGCTTAGTCACGTTAATTTTTGTGATATACTTAAGCCAGTTATTAATGCTTTTTATGAACAAACAACAACAAATCGACGAATTATTAAGCCGTGGTGTTGATGAAGTGATTGATCACGAATCTTTGCTTAAGAAGTTGCGCGGTGGAAAAAAACTCAGGATCAAGCTTGGAATAGATCCAACCAGCCCCAATATTCATATTGGGCGAGCAATTATATTATGGAAGCTTAGAGCGTTTCAAGAGTTGGGTCATCAGGTTGTATTTTTAATTGGTGACTTTACTGGTTTGATTGGAGATACTTCAGATAAAGATTCAGAACGACCACAGCTTACTGAAGCCGATGTGAAGAAAAATATGAAAGACTACTTCAACCAGGCTTTTATGATTCTAGATAAAAAGAAAACCGAGACTCATTATAATTCAGAGTGGTTGAAAAAAATTGGTGCCGCGGAACTTATTAATCTCACCAACCTTTTCACATTAAACGAATTTCAATCACGAGAGCTTATAAAGCGTCGAGTTCAGGCGGGTAAACCAGTGTCTATGCGTGAAGCAATTTATCCGGTTATGCAAGGCTATGACAGTGTGGCTATCAAAGCAGATGTTGAGCTTGGAGGTACAGACCAACGATTTAACATGCTTGCCGGTAGAGTTATTCAAAAAGCTTACAAACAAACCCCACAAGATATTTTGACTATGCAGTTGCTTGAAGGAACTGACGGTCGTAAGATGTCTTCGTCATGGGGTAATGTTGTTAACTTGCGTGATGAACCTCAAGACATGTTTGGGAAGATTATGTCGATCAATGATAGTTTAATTGAAAGATATTTTTTATTAGCTACTAGAGTACCTCTTAAAGAAATTGAAGCTGTTATAATAAAAAACAAAAATCCTCGTGATCAAAAGTTGGTGTTAGCTGAAAGTATTACGGCTTTGTATCATGGTGATAAAAAAGCGTCAGAGGCGCGTGAACATTTTATTTCTCAGTTCTCTAACAAAGAATTACCAAGCGATATTCCTGTTGTAAAAATTACTCCTGGAAATTATCAACTGACTGAACTTTTACTTAAAGCGAAACTGGTTGCTAGTAAATCTGAAGCTCGAAGACTCATTGAGCAAAAGGGTGTAAGGATGAATGGTGAAGTTGCGGAGAGTCAGTCTGTAATCATTGGTAAACAAAACAACCTGTTATTACAGGTTGGAAAACGAAAGTTCGTGACTATAAAATAAGCATTTAAAAACCCCGACAAATGTCGGGGTTTTTAATTATGCAGCTGGAGTTTCTTCTGCTGGAGCTTCACTTGGAGCATCAGTAGAAGCTGGCATTTCTTCGCCGGCTGGCATTGCTGTTGCAGGTTCTTCAGTTGGCATTGCAGCAGGTGTCTGTGCAGGCACGTCTGTTGGCGTTGCGCCATCGTTATCGTCTAAGAACATATTTGTTCTCCTTGCTGAGTGACTTCACTCAGTGAGTTAGTTGTTTTTCTTATTCGGTATTCCGGCCTAGCATTAGTTTTTAATGGGAGGCGGACGAACAGTGATTTCAGTTTAACATCCGCGAAAGTTTTTGTCTATACTCTTGTCACCGCTGTGCAGAGTGCGATTGCAAGTGCGTCGGCTGCGTCATCTGGCTTAGGAATTTTTTTGAGTTTAAAAGTTTGTTGTACTACAAATTGAATTTGTTTCTTATCAGCCTTCCCATAACCACAAATTCTATTTTTTACTTGGAGTGGCGTGAATTCATGGATCGGTACTTTGTGTTGTTCTGCGATTAGCAAAGCGATGCCTCTTGCTTGAGCAACAGTGATCGCTGTTTTTTGATTCGTCGCAAAGAAAAGTTTTTCTACACCTATTCGCGCGGGTTTATGCTTTTTTATGAGAGCGGTTAAGTCGTCGGCGATTATACAAAGTCGTTCGGCGTCAGTTAAAGTTTTATTTGTACTAATCACACCAAAGTCTACAACTTGCCAACTGTTCCCTTGTTTTTTAATAACACCAAAGCCAGTAGTGGCAGTGCCGGGATCAATTCCGAGAATGGTCATAGTGGTTTGTTTTAAAATTGGGCGTTGGTGTAAACAGCGATAACATCTTCATCATCTTCAAACGTGGCGATGAGTTGTTCAATTATATTTCTATCAGTTTCGTTTTTGATGATAACAGGCTGGGCACTTTCTTTGGTAATTTCGGCGTGAACTATTTTAGCTCCTGTTTCCTCAATCGCCTTTCGAACTTTGGTTAGTTGTGTAGGTTCTGTGTAGATAGCTAGTCCCTCGTCGGATTCAATTACGTCAGTTGCTCCGGCGTCGATTGCAGTGAGCTCGAGGGCTTCTAAGTCTGCATCGCCTCGTTCTACTAGGATTTCTCCTCTAGTTTGGAATTGCCAGGAGACTGAGCCAAGGGCTCCTAGGCTTCCTCCAGCTTTAGTAAAGATTTTTTTTACATTACCAACGGTGCGGTTAGTATTATCGGTCACCGCTTCGATGATGAAAGCTGTGCTGAAAGGTCCATACCCTTCGTAAACTGCTTCCTCTATATTGCCACCACCATCTTGTCCTAATCCTTTTTTAATCGCGCGGTCGATATTGTCGTTAGTAAAGCCTTGGGCTTTGGCTGCGTCTATCTCTGTGCGAAGTTTGAGGTTATGAGATGGGTCGCCTGATCCCCCATCTTTTACCGCAAGACTAATTTTTTTGGACAGCTTGGAAAACAGAACACCTTTCTTGGCGTCCTTCGCTCCTTTGTCGCGTTTGATTGTTGACCACTTTGAATGTCCGGACATAGTTCTGTCATTTTACTGCGACCGCACTATTTAATCAATCTTCTCCCACATCGCTTTAAAGTATTCACGCATATTGTGTGCTAAGCCTGCGTCATAAATTTCCAGTAAATGATGAGGTTTAGTAGTTGCTTGAATCATTACTAGGTAGTGACCCATTACCCACACAGTCCCATTGAATTTTACATCATTACCAAGAAATTTTAGTTGTCTGTTTGGGAACGGTGTAATTAAATTTTGTTCTTTTATATTTGTAACGATTCTTACAAAATTTTTATTTGCGCTCGGCCTATCCCAGTACCACTCTATCCATTTTTTATAGTTAGGTGCGAATAATGGATCTTGAAAGCCCCACCAAATGTGATCGGTGGTCTCCAAGCTTTTATCCCAAGTTTCTGTTTGGTCGTATAAATAAGTTTCTAAATCAACTTCAGGAATAAATTTAATTTTAGGAATTGAGTATTCGGTTTGCTTTGCTAATGAATGGAGTTCAGGAATTAGCTGCTCAATGATATTCTGTTTTTTTATAATTTCTTTTTGCTGGAGTTCAATCAAAAGTTTTAACTCCTGTGGTGGTTTGGCGATGAGCGTGTTCGGGCTTGTGCTTATATCTTCAGAAATCAAACCTTTTTCTACTAATTCTTTGCTCACACTATAAATAGTCGTCCTATTAATTTTAGTTAAGAGGGATAGTACGGGCGGCGTTGCTTTCCCATGCTGTAATAGGGCTAAATATACAGTTGTTTCTTTATCAGTTAAGCCCAGCTGGCCCAATAGTTCATTAATCATAGTTAAATTATAGCATGTTGTTGAAGATATGTCAACAAGAATATCTATTTAAAGTAAGCCAAAATATGTTATATAGCTAGTTAATAAGTTGTAATCCTATTGACAAAAGTCTTATTTTCTGATATACTTATTAATCAAAAATAAAAAGTGGTCAGATCTATGACCTAAGTAAAAATTTCCCAACGCCTTAAGGAGGCAATCATGATCAAGTCTATTTGTTCGATGTTCCTCGTTGGTATCGTCCTCGTCGTTGCCTCCTCGGAGGTGTTCGCTCAGGACTCGACCAAGCCCGTCAGTGGTTGGTTTGATCTCAGCGTGGAGAACTCGGACGGCGAAACTATCGGGGCCGTCAAGACCCTGGTAAACATCGATGGAGAAACCATCGGTATCAACGAAACCGATCTGTTCATTTGGGCTCAGGCAGAGCCTGGATATGCCCAGATCTACGGCGGGCCGACTTGGACTCCGAAGCCCTACGTTTCTGTGGGCGTCGGTCCCGGGATCGAGAAGTCTGGCGACAAGGTCAACCTCCGTATTGGAGGGTATGTCTACGTCGGAAAGGGTCCGATTTCGAATGTCACGTTATTCGAGTTCTTAGGCTCTGGACCTTGGTATAAGAACCAGACCGCATTCGACGCCGGTAAAGGCGTAACCTTGAGTCTCGTAAACCAGAGGTACGCGGGAACAGGTCCAGAGATCGAATTCCGGATCCCCAAGACCTCGATCGCGATCCGTGCGAATGCGCTCACTCAGCGCGGAGGCACGACGGTCGTAATCGCCGGCAGAATTTATTTCTGACCGGAAACAACTTTTTTTGGTGGGACACATGCAAAACATCTGTCCCACCTCCACTTTTTAGCAAATCATTTGTGGTTTTCTGAAGAGTGGAATTAAAAAAGACTGTCTTATTATTAAGACAGTCTTTTTGTAAATATTATTTAAAACTGACTAAGATAGTAATCTCACCTTTTATAGATGGGCGTTGTTTGAAAACTTCTAAAACCTCAGCCGCAGTTCCGCGAACATATTCTTCGTGTAACTTTGTAAGTTCACGAGCAACAACTACTGAACACTCAGGTTCTTTCTCGGCAATCCAGTTTAAACTTTTTAAAATACGCTGTGGCGATTCGTAAGCAATTAATGTCGCATCAATTTCTTTGGCTTCCGCAACCGCAGCAAGAACTTTAACTTCGCTTTTTGGAAAGAAACCGATGAATACAAATTTATCTGTCGGAAGGCCGCTAGCAGAAAGTGCGGTGACAGCGGCGTTGGCGCCAGGTAAAGCGCTAACAGCGAAGTTCGCAGCTACACAAGCGCGCACCAATCTAAACCCAGGATCAGAAATCCCAGGAGTACCAGCGTCCGTGACTAAACATCCAACTTCGTTTTCTAAACGAGCGACAATTTTAT